>JADFKH010000287.1 GCA_022565025.1 Pseudomonadota bacterium | reverse complement strand
CTAAGCTATTGCGATGCGGTCGATCTGCTGCACAGCGCTTATATTTCCCGGCCTGAGGTGTTGTCGGCCGATCCTTCAACAGGCCGACTGACGCTCAATTGTTTCGCCAGCGTCTGGCAAAAAATGAATGGCTGAAAAACACGATCTCACCACCGGCCCGGTAAGCTCGCACCTGTTTCGTCAGGCCGCGCCCTTTGCTCTGAGCCTGGTCGCTCTTTTCTCCTTCGAAGCCGTCGATCTGTTTTTTATTGCGCAACTGGGCGATGCTCCGCTGGCCGCTATCAGCTTTACTTTTCCATTGATCTGGCTGATCTACGGCATCGGCATCGGATTCGAGGCAGGCGCGGCTTCGTGCATCTCGCGCGCCGTGGGCCGCGGCGACCGGGAACAGGCACGGCGACTGACCACGGACACCTTGGTGCTGGGGACACTGGTGGCGCTGGGCCTTTGTATTGCAGGCTTGCTGAGCATTCGGCCTGTTTTCACCCTGCTCGGTGCGACCGATGAATTGCTGCCGCTGATTGCTCAATACATGCAGGTCTGGTATTGGGTGGCGCCCCTGGACGTGGCCTTGTGGACCTCGCTGGCCTCCATCCGTGCCCGCGGCAACGCGCTGTTGGAAAGCAAAATTATCACCGCCGCCGCACTGCTGAACCTGGTGCTCGACCCCCTATTTATCTTCGGCCTGTATGGCTTTCCACGGCTGGAAATACGTGGTGCAGCGGTGGCCACACTGGTTTCCACCGGCATCATGCTTGTTTTTACTATGTTGTACCTGCACAGGCAGCTCAGGATTTACGCCAGTCCCTTTGCACCCATTCGTGTCATCCTTGATTCCTGGCGCCACATGCTGACGATTGGCATCCCGGCGATGATCACCAATGCCATCATTCCCGTTTCCAGCGGTATCGTTGTCGCGATGATCGCTGTCTATGGCATCGATGCGGTGGCGGGCTTCGGAATCGCGATGCGGATCGAGCCCATTTTCCTGATCCCCTTCTATGCCCTGTCTGCGGTTTCCAGCCCTTTCTTCGGCCAAAACTTCGGCACTGGCCGCTTGGACCGGCTGCTGGAGGCACGGCGTGTAGCGACCCGTTTCTGCATCGGCTTCGGCCTGGCACTGGCGGTTGTGCTGTTCATTATTGCGCGGCCGCTGACCGGCCTGTTTACCGCATCGGAAGCGATTGGACAAGTCGCACTGCAGTACCTGTGGATCGTTTCGCTCTCCTGGGGCGCTTACGGTCTGGTCATGACGGTAAATGCGTCATTCAATGGCATGGGCAAACCATTCCCGGGGGTGGTGATTTCTGCCTGCCGCGTGATCGTCGTGTTCCTGCCATTGACCTTTCTTGGCCGCTGGATGTTCGGCCTCCCGGGCCTGTTCGGCGCCAGCCTGGTTTCCAACCTGGTGATGGGCCTGGCCGCCTTCATCTGGCTGGGCCATCAGATCAGGTCGAGCCAGGGTCATATTCAAACTCAGTCCAGATCTGCTCCACCCAGGACCTGATCATCAGTGCTTCTTCCCAGCGGTCGGAAAGCTCGACCTGGTTTGCGTCGGTCATTGCGTAGGGCGGCGGACCCAGTTCACAAAGGAAAACCAGGGTAGCGCCCCCAGCATTTCTGGCCCGCCACATGCAGATGCCATCCTTCCACCACGCTTTGAACTGCTCGACCCACTCCTGGTGCTGGGGGAAACCGATCTGCACCTGGACTTGCTCCCGGTTGGCGATGCGGCCCTGGAAGCAGTCGGAACGCTCGAGGATGCGGTGCATATAGTCACGGTCTCTAGCACTCAGCGGCAGGCGCATTTCACGGTCAATAACATAGTGCGACAAGTCAGCGCAGAGCCTCATTTTCGGAACCGCTTCGATCAGCTGCAAGGTGTAGTACAGGTCGTTGAGGGTACAGTCGCGGTGGGTTTCGAACAGCAGGGGCAGGCCGGCCTCTTCGGCCTCAGCCATCCACTGCCGGACGACCGGGATGCCCTCTTCCACCGTCAGTGGCATCACCTGACCGATCACATTGACCAGGCAGGCGTCCAGCTCTTTGGCCAACTGCAGCAGAGGCGGCAATTCCTCCACCGTGGCGGGAAAAGCATTCACCATGCATTTGAGGCCGTATTTGCGGTACAGCGGTTTGAGTTCCAGGCAATCCTCAATCTCGTGCACGGCCGGGTCGATGCACAGGCCGTGGTAGCCGGCCGCAGCCGCCATGGAAAAATTATCCTCCATCGAGCGTTCCGACTTTCCCGGCCGGCGCAATTCCATGGCCCACAGCGATTGGAAGATTTCCAGTTTTTGCATGTACTAGTACTCCGTCAAGGTGATAATTACGAGTTCAGCGAGTTGGGAAGTGGTTGGGCGCTAGGCACGTCTCGCCGGCAGTGGCATGTCAT
>JADFKH010000105.1 GCA_022565025.1 Pseudomonadota bacterium | reverse complement strand
AAGAACTCATACTCGCGGTGTCCTCCAGCATGCATCGGGACCAACTGGCCCTGCTGCTGGGCATTATCCAACGGTGCTCTTTCAACGCCGTGGGCCTGGTCAACCGCAGTGTAGCCCTGGCCAGCTTGTACCCGGGGCCCGGCAAGTTGTACCACCTGGAAATCCAGTTGCACCAGGCGGTGATCTCTGAATTAGCCCAGAGCAACGGCAATGTCGAGCTGCGGCGAGTGTTCCCCCTGCCCGGCTGTGGTCTGCTGCAACTACAGGAGCGGCTGGTGGAGATAATCGCCACAGCTTTCATCCGCCAGACCCGATTCGACCCGCGGCGTAAAGCCGACGCCGAACAGCAGCTGTACGACGCATTGCCCGATGCGCTAAGCGCACTTGAGAGCGCCGGCGAATACAATCTGGTGGTGATGGGTTACCGCGCCCGGATCAACCGCGGTGACCTGCTGGCGGCGGGCGAGCGTTTGATTAACAGCGCGTCCGAGGCCATCGGCGTCCTCCAGACCGGTGACCGGGTCATCATGGATTCGGGGGCGAGTTTATTGCCCGGCCTTATCGAACAGTTTTCCCAGGCTGAACTGGTAAGCAACACAGCCTTGCCCCAGGCCGTGGAGCAGCATCGGGCCACCCTCGTGCAACGGGACGAGGCCCTCAACTTCATCACCTCCTTGCCCCGCCTGGTCCAGCCCAGTGCACCGCTGACCAACGAGCCGACGAGTGAATCGCTACAACACACACCGGTGCCTGCTGCCCCCAGTCAGGCACAGCAAGCCGCACCGACCCACCTGCTGAGGGGTGCCAGCGCGGTAGCGCTGGTGGCTGGTGGCACAGCAGTGGGCGCAGGATGGGAACTCCACTACAATGCGGGCAACTGGCATTTACGTGGCGACAGCCCCAAGGCGGTGCAGGTCAACGATACTGCCTACCATCCCGGCCAAGCCTTGCACTGTGGCGATCGCATCATTATAGACGCCGGCGTAAGTGCCGGCATAAACGCCCTGTTGATTGAAGTAATACCTTAATGGCCAGACGGAAACGTAAATTTACCGTCTTCAGCCTGAGTTTTCTGGACGTCATGTCCTGTGGTTTCGGGGCGGTGATACTGATCTTCCTGATTATCGATCACTCCATCGAAGTGGAATCGCAAGAACTCAACCGCGACCTGCTGTCCGAGGTTAATCTGCTGGAAGAGGATATTACCGATGGCCGCAAAGACCTGGTCCGCGTACGCAACACCATTTCCGATGTAGACCTGCAGATGGTCGAAGCCCAGGGCCGGGCCACGCGAATTACCGAGGAACTCGACAACTTCGAGGCCCTGATCAAAGACCTGCAGCGGGACGGTTTTACCGAGCGAGCCGACATCGAATCCATCAAGGCCGAAATCTTGTCCTTGGAAGAAGAGGTCAAGAAACTGCGCTTAGCCGCCGAGGAAGACAGTGGCAGCAGTGCCCGCAGCTTCATCGGGGAGGGCAACCGCCAGTATCTGACCGGACTCAATCTGGGCGGGCGCAACATCGTCATCCTGCTGGATGTCTCTTCCAGTATGCTGGCCGATAAGCTGGTCAATATCATCCGCCTGCGCAATATGAATGAGGACATACAGCGCCGGGCCGACAAGTGGAGTCGTGCACTGAACATCGTGGACTGGCTGACCGCACAGTTGCCGGTGAGCAGCAAATACCAGGTGATAACCTTCAACACCGAGGCCAAGCCCGCCTTGCCGGGCACTGCGGGCAGGTGGCTGGAGGTGGCGGACCAGGTCCAGCTGGAAAAGGTTTCCATCGAGCTGCACAAGTTGACCCCGAGCGGTGGTACCAGTCTGGCGAACGCCTTTCACGCGCTTGAGAACCTGTCGCCGGCACCCGACAACATCTTCCTGATTACCGACGGCCTGCCCACCCAGGGCGTCAAGCCCCCCCGGGGTAACACCATCAGCGGCCGTGAGCGGCAAAAGCTGTACCGCCAGGCGGTGAAGTTACTGCCGCGCAATGTGCCGGTGAACATCATCCTAGCCCCGATGGAGGGCGACCCCTTGGCTGCCTCGGAGTTCTGGCAGCTGGCGCAAGTTAGCCGGGGTTCTTTCATGAGTCCCTCCCGGGACTGGCCCTGAATATGCCCAGACGCAGAGCACCGCAAGACTTCGGTTTGTCGTTCCTCGACGTCATCTGCTGTGGCTTCGGTGCGATTATCCTGTTGCTGATCATCACCAAGACGGTGCAGCCGCAAATTATCGAGGCC
Source organism: Pseudomonadota bacterium (assembly GCA_022565025.1). Classification (GTDB taxonomy): domain Bacteria; phylum Pseudomonadota; class Gammaproteobacteria; order Xanthomonadales; family SZUA-36; genus JAJRRA01. The sequence continues at coordinate 7,247 of JADFKH010000105.1, read as the reverse complement.
TCTACCATCAAGTTGGACGGCATGGTAGCGGCACTGCAGGAACAGTTGTTTGAGATCAAGGGCGAGACAAAAATCCTCAACCGGGATTTGAACGCAAAGCAGGAACAACTATCTCGGTACCAGGAGCGGATTGCAATTCTGAGGGGCGTGTTGGCCAGCGCCAAATCGCGTCATGACAGCCTGAACGTGGCAACCAACAGCAACGACATTATCACCGACCAATTGGCGCTTGCCAGACAGAGCCTGTCGGAAGAGATGAAACGCCTGCTGGGCACGCAGTATCAGTCAAAGAATAACCTGATCGGCGGCATTCCGGTGGACAGCGAATACATTATTTTTGTGATAGATACCTCCGGCTCCATGTTCTCCTACAGCTGGGAGCGCATGATGCAGGAATTGGAGGCCGTCCTCAGTATCTACCCAGAAGTGAAAGGTATCCAGATACTTAACGACATGGGCAAATACATGTTCAGCCGCTACCGCGGCAAATGGATTCCGGACAGCCCCGGCCGGCGCAAAGTGATCATGCAAACACTGCGCAACTGGAACGTGTTCAGTAACTCCAGCCCGGTCGAGGGCATTACTCAGGCCATCAGAACCTTTCAGGACCCGGCTAAGAAAATCAGTATCTACGTTTTTGGCGACGAGTTCACCGGAGCTTCGATCGCAAAGGTAGTTGAAACGGTGGACCGGATCAACCGCAAGGACGCCGAGGGTAATCGCCTCGTACGCATCCACGCCGTGGGTTTTCCTGTACAATTCATCAGGGCCCCGCATTTGCAGACCACCGGCATTCGGTTCGCCACGCTGATGCGGGAACTTACCTATCGCAACGGAGGCGCCTTTGTCGGCCTCAATGATTTTCGACCATAACAGCCGGAGACTGCTGCGATTCACATCGTGGTTGACTGCCTTGGTACTGCTCAGCGCCTGTGGCGCCAAGCAGGTGGTAGTGCAGGGCCAGTTTCCCTCGCCGCTGATGGACAGGCTGCCGCTGACCCTGGGCGTGTGGTACATGGAGGACTTTGCCAACCACGAGTTCTTCGATGAGAGCAAAAGCAAGAAAGAGTCCGATTGGATTGTAAAAACCGGGGAAGCCCAGGTGAAGATGTGGGACACCCTGCTTAGCGGTATGTTCGAGAACCTGGTACACCTGCAGGCCAAACCCGACCCTGACACCATGAACCAAATGGTCGATGCGGTGCTGATTCCCCATGTCGAGGAGTTGCAGTACGCCATCCCTACCCATACCCACGTTAAGGTCTACGAAATCTGGCTGCGTTACCGCTTCGAACTGGTGACGACCCGTGGTGACCCCATTGCCGAGTGGACTATGACCGCCTACGGCAAGACACCCACCGCCTTTATGCAAAGCGATGAAGCTGCAGTTAACCTGGCTGCGGTAATGGCGCTGCGGGATGCCGGTGCTAATTTTGTCGTCAACTTTACCCGGGTGCCCGATGTGCAGCAATGGTTGCAACTAAAGAGAGGTGGCCAAGAGGAGGCAGATCATGGATAAGATACTACAGCAGACGTTGTCGCTGGCCGGCGCCATCGTGCTGCTGACCGGCTGCGTCACCACGACCGTGGACGAGATCGTTTTCAACGAGCCCACCGAGGGCATCGGCGATGCCACCGTGGTCATACTGGGCCGGCGACACGCCAGCGATTACGACACCGAGCCGGACTTCATCAAATGCGTGGGCAGGCACATTTCCTCCCGGGACAAATCCATTGAAATATTGGGGGAGCTGGAGTTCATCAATGCCCTCTACCCCTGGTTCGAGCCCCGCACCGCACCCCTGAGGCCCGAGAACATCCACAAGCTGATGCAGCAAGCTCCAGTGGCGAGAAAAATGGCTGAGCTGAAGACCCAATACATGATCTGGATAGATGGCAACGTGGAGCGCACCAATTCGTCGGGCTCCATGGCCTGCGCCATCGGCCCCGGTGGTGGCGGTTGCTTCGGCTTCAGCACCTGGGGTACGGAGGCCAACTATGAAGCGGTGATCTGGGACTTCACCAACCGGGCCGAGGTCGGGCGCGTCCACACCACAACCAGTGGCCAGTCCTACATGCCGGCAATAATAATCCCCATTCCCATAATTGCACCGGTAAAGGGAACTGCCTGTAACGGCATCGGCAATCAGATCCTCAAGTTCCTGTCCAGCAAATACTAGGATCTTTCCCAACCCCGCTCCAGGAGGTAGTCATTAATAAGCGTAGCACCACTTTTTTCCACTCACTGGGTGTGCTGTGCATCTTGGCCCTGACCGCAGCTTGTGTCGGCAACCGGGCTGCCGGCGGCGCGGACATCTTACTGATGTCAGAGCGTAAAGAAGTTTCCATTGGCCGCGAGATGCATGAGAAAATGATGGCTGAAGGTGCAGCTTATGACGATCAGGCCCTGCAGGATTACGTCGATCGCATCGGCCAGAGCCTGGTGGCCAACAGCGACCGTGCCAGGCTCCAATTTACTTTCACGGTGCTCGACAGCCCTGACATCAACGCTTTTGCAACCCCGGGCGGTTTTATCTACGTCAACCGGGGCCTGCTCGTCTATCTGGACAATGAGGCGGAACTGGCCGGCGTCTTGTCCCACGAGATCGGCCACATCACCGCTCGTCACGCGTCACGCCAGAAGAGCGCCAAAACCACCAGCACCGTGCTGAGCGTCATGGCCTACGTGCTCACCGGTAGCAGCGATGTGGCAGAGGCTTCCAACATGGCGGGTACCGCACTGGTGCGGGGCTACGGCAGGGACCACGAACTGGAAGCAGACGGCCTGGGTGCACAGTACATGCACAAGACCGGTTACGACACCGATGCCCTGTTGGAGGTGATCGGCGTGCTCAAGGACCAGGAGCAATTCCAGCGGGTCAAGGCTAAATCTTCCGGTAAGAAGGCAACCAGCTACCACGGCCTGTACGCAACCCACCCGCGCAACGATGCCCGTTTGCAACAGGTAATTCGCACCGCCAGTGAGCTGGACCAGAGCAACGAGGACCCCTCCCGTCCCGGCGAGTTCAGGCAACACCTGGAAGGTCTGGTCTGGGGAACCAGTTCCCAGAGCCAGCGGGCGGAGAATCGCTACTATCACAACAAACTGGGCTTCACCATTGCCCACCCGGAGGGCTGGAGCGTCAAGGCCAGTTCAAAGGCAATCGTGGCAAGCGCCGCTGACAGCAGTGCGTCACTCACCATTACAATTCGCAAGCGCGATAAAAATGTCAACCCCCGTAGCGTGCTGGAGAAGAACTCAACAGGTAGTTTGACGGCAGGCGCCGAGCTCGATCAGTCTGGCCTTAAAGGCTACACCGCAATTGCCAGTACCTCTGCCGGTTCGCGTCGGCTAGCGGCGATCGACTACAGGAGTCTCACCTACCTGTTTGAGGGCGAGGCCACCAACTTCGCGAGCGAGGACAAGACCCTGATAACGATGGTTGAAAGTTTCCGTCCCACCCACCCAAAGGAACGCCAGAGTAGCAATCACCGATACATCCACTACATCCAGGTACCCCGCGGCGCCACCCTGGCCAGCCTGGCGGCGGGCATGCGCATTCCCGATGCGGAGGCTCAGTTGCGCTTGTTGAACGGCTTTTATCCCCGGGGCGAGCCCCGCACCGGGGACTGGATCAAGGTCATACGATAGTTGCCGACTGATACTGGTAGTTGAATCCAAGAATGAATTTACTGGAGATATTCGAAAATTCGGACGACCTGATCAAGTTTCCTGTGGGAACCACGATCTTTAAAGAAGGCACGGCAGGCGATTTCATGTACGTGGTTGTGGAAGGCAGGATCCGGCTTTCACTGCAAAATGAATTCATTGGCGAGGAATCTCCTGGCGGGATCGTGGGCGAAATGGCCCTGCTCGACTCGGATAAGCGCAGCGCGACTGCGACGGCACTGAGCGACTGCCTGTTGGCGCCGATTGATCTGCACAGTTTCAAGCTGCTGATTAAGCACACGCCGGATTTTGCGTTGCACGTGATGAAGGTCCTGGCCGATCGACTGCGCTTGGCGAACGAAATGATCGTGCGCTAAATCGATGTGCCCAGACTGCGCGAGTTGATAACAGGAAAAGTGTTCGATCCATACGGACGCCGGGCCGGGGTCGGGTTACACTTGGTGTCATTGCCCGGCCCTTACGGCATCGGCGATATCGGTGACAGCGCTTTATCCTTCATTGAAGCCCTGTCAGATATGCATATCGGGGTTTGGCAATTTCTGCCGACCGGGCCAACCGCCTATGGTGACTCTCCCTACCAGCCCCTTTCGGCATTTGCCGGCAATGAAAATCTGATCGGCGTTGAACCCCTGGTGCGGGCCGGGTTGATCAGCGAAATTGAAACGGAAACCCTCAAAGGTTTGCCGGTGGATTTTGTCGATTACCCCAAGCTGATACCTGCAAAAAGCGCATTGCTGGCCAGGGCCGTCGACCGGTTCAGCAACAAGGTGAAGGGCAAGTTGAAATCCTCCTATGAGGAATTCCTGCATTTGCATGATGAACACTGGCTTGATGATTACGCCCTGTACCGGATCCTGAAAACGCGGCACGGTGAGCGCCCATGGCCGGAATGGGACCAGCCTTATATCCATCGTGACCCCGATGCAATCAGCAGGATCAGGGGCTCATCGGCCGATGCGATTGAACGCATCAAGTTCATCCAGTTCCTGTTTGACCGGCAATGGCGAAAGCTGCGTAAACGTGCCAGGGAGAATAATGTCTGCCTGTTTGCGGACATGCCGATCTACATCGCTCTCGACAGCGCCGATGCATGGGCGCACCCGGAAATTTTGCGCATTGACCACGATGGCCGGTTGGCACACGTGTCCGGTGTTCCGCCTGATTATTTCAGCGAAGACGGCCAACTGTGGGGCAACCCGCTGTATGACTGGGACTACCACGCTGCCAATGGTTATCAATGGTGGATCGACCGGCTGCGCCACGCTGCGACCATGGCGGACCTGGTCAGAATTGATCACTTCCGTGGATTCGAAGCTTACTGGTCCATACCTGTTGAATCGACCAGTGCACGCAACGGCGCCTGGGAGCATGGACCCGGCGACGCGCTTTTCGATGCCATGCGAGACGCGCTCGGCCACCTGCCAATTGTGGCGGAAGATCTCGGTGCGATTACACCGGAAGTGGACGCACTTCGGCATCGCCACGAAATTCCGGGTATGAAAGTTTTACAATTTGATCTCAGTGAAGAAGATTTTCAGCCCACTGACATCGAGGAGAACTGTGTCTGTTATACCGGCACGCATGATAACGATACCACCGTTGGTTGGTTCCGGGGTGGTGACACGGACAAGCGCACGATGGAAGCAGTCGAAGCGACCCAGGCAAATGCTTTGCATTGGACCGGCGGTACAGCGAATACCATCCACACCGATATGATCAGATTTGCCTTTGCCAGCAAAGCGAAGTTTGCCATTGCACCGTTGCAGGATTATCTTGGCCTCGGCACTGAAGCCCGGCTCAATATACCGGGGACAACCCAGGGCAACTGGAGATGGCGTCTTCAGTCCAACCAACTCACACCTGGTTTGTGCCAGTCGGTCAGGGCAATGGTCCACGCATCATCCCGTGGCTGACGTCTACAAAACGCTACGCACTGTAACGATCTCGCAGGATGTTTTTCTGAACCTTGCCCATGGTGTTTCGCGGCAGTTCATCGACCAGGATCACCCTGCGGGGCTGTTTGAAGCGGGCGAGCTGTAAAGCCGTCGCCTCGATTATCGATGCTTCTGTGACTGCCTGGTCCTTGATGGCGACCACGACTGCGATCACGCTCTCGCCGAAATCGGGGTGCGGGACGCCAATCACTGCAGACTCCACAACGCCGGGCAACGCGTCGATCACGGATTCAATTTCTTGCGGGTAGATGTTGTAACCACCAGAGATAATCAGGTCTTTGGAGCGGCCGACCAGAGACAGGCGGCCGTCCTGGTCAAGCAGACCCAAGTCACCGGTGATGAAGAAGCCGTCGCTGCGAAATTCCTGGGCGGTTTTCTGGGGCATACGCCAGTAGCCGGTAAATACATTGGGCCCTTTGAGTTCCACCGACCCAAGCTCTCCGGGGGGTAGCGGTTCACCCGAATCACTGGTGACCCGGACTTCAATTCCCGGCAGCGCGTAACCAACGGTGCCGGCAACCCGCTCGCCGTCGAGGGGGTTGGAGGTGATCATGTTGGTTTCGGTCATGCCATAACGCTCAAGAATCCTGTGGCCGGTGCGTTGCTCGAATTCTGTGAAGGTCTGCTCGGTCAGCGGCGCAGAGCCGGAGATAAACAGGCGAATGTTGCGGCAATCTTCCCGCGTGAACTCCTCGTTATCAAGCAGGCGTGTATAAAACGTCGGTACGCCCATCATTACCGTGGCATCAGCCAGAGCCCGTCTGACCTCATGGGTATTGAAGCTGGGCAGGAAAATCACGCTGGACGCATTCAGCATCGCGCAGTGCAGCGCGACAAACAGACCGTGCACGTGAAATATTGGCAAGGCGTGCAGCAACACATCCCCGGGTCTGAAACCCCAGTATTTGTGCAGTGTTACCGCATTTGAGGCGAGGTTTTCCAATGTCAGCATCGCGCCCTTCGATCGGCCGGTCGTCCCGGAGGTATAGAGCATGGCTGCGACGTCGTCGGGAGCACGTTCTGTCAGCGCCTCGGACGGCGTGAGTTTGTGAGTTACATGGCCAAGGCTCCCGTCCAGCGAAGTGCCCAGTGTGCGCGTCACAGGGACCCCTGCCTGCCTGGCAACTTCGTAGAGTTGGTCGGCGGATGCGGGACGGCAGACAAACAAGGTCGGCGCTGCATCACTGAGGAAATAGGCGACTTCCGCGGCAGTGTAGGCGACGTTGAGCGGCACGTATACGGCACCGATTCGAAGGCAGGCAAGATACAGAGCCACCGCGCCGGCTGACTTGTCTACCTGCACGACAACCCGGTCGAGGGCGTTGACGTCCTCCAGTCTCAGCGCGGCTGCGAAACAAGCAGACAGGCGGTCTATGTCGCCATAGCTGCAAACGGCCTCCCCGGGTGATATCAGGAATGGCTGGTCAAGGTGAGCTTCGAATCGATCACGAAAGATTTGGTACAGGTTCATGTACTAGGAGTCTGTGCGGTAGAAAATTATCCTACTGCGAAACTGTCACAGTGGTCCATTTTCCCGCTCTTTTTCGTTAAATAGCGGTGCTATTCGCCTCAAAAGACCGAAAAACTGTCCTCACTGTGTC
>JADFKH010000104.1 GCA_022565025.1 Pseudomonadota bacterium | reverse complement strand
TGGCCTCTGGCGCGCCATTTGCTGGATGGGTCGATCGTGTCTTCTTTGTCGGCTGTTGCCAACGCCGTTCGCATCCTGTTCGAGTCCAACCGGGTTGTAGCCGAAGGGGCGGGCGCCACAGCCTTGGCAGCTGCCCTGTCTTTGCAGGCAAGCGGCCCGATCGTCTGCGTCATTACCGGTGGCAACATTGACAAGGCGCACATGATTACCATTCTGGAAGGGGGGATTCCTGCTACACCATAGTGCCTTTGGTTGATCGGGTATGAAATAGGGAATGACATACTCACCCATCAGGCCTATCGCACTTCAAGTTGGGCTAAAGTCGCACCATCACCGATTTCAGTTCGGTGTACTGCAGCAATGCTTCATAACCGTTCTCGCGCCCCCAGCCTGACTGCTTGTAGCCGCCGAAAGGAACAGCCATATCGGGGATGCCGTGGCAGTTGATCCACACCAGGCCGGCTCGGATGGCGGCGGCGGTCCGATGGGCCTTACTGATATCGCGAGTCCATATACTGGCAGCCAATCCGTACACACTGTCATTGGCCCGTGCGACGACATCGTCTTTGCTGCCAAACGGCATGGCCACCAGCACCGGGCCGAAGATCTCATCTTTGACCACGCTCATGCAATGAGAGGTATCAGCCAAAACGGTAGGCTCGATAAAATAGCCACCAAAATCAGTGAGGAGGTTTCCGCCCGTGGCAAGTCGAGCGCCTTCCGCCCGCCCGGTCTCGACCATGCGATGTACCTCATGCAAATGCTGCCGGGATATCAACGGGCCCATTTCCATAGCACTGTTGGTGGCAGGCCCCACCTTCAGATTTGCCGCAATCTCCGCCACGCCTTCGACGACCTTATCGTAGACCGAGTCCTGCACATACAGTCGCGAACCGGCAACACAAACCTGGCCAGCGGACGAAAAAATGGCCTGCGCCGCGCCGGCGATTGCCAGGTCAATGTCCGCATCGTCAAATACGATGACCGGTGACTTACCACCCAATTCCAGAGAAACTTTCTTCACATTCCCCTTGGCCGCATCGATGATTTGCTTGCCAACCTCGGTGGATCCAGTGAACGACACCTTGTCGACATCGCGATGTTCCGCCAGGAAGCGGCCAATAGTAGAGCCGCCGCCCGAGACGATATTAACCACGCCGTCAGGAACGCCGGCCTCCATCAGCAATTCTCCAAGGCGGGTGACGGACAACGGTGTATGCGAGGCAGGCTTGACCACCACACTGCAACCCGCCGCCAGCGCGGGAGCAATTTTCCACGCCGCTTGAACCAGCGGGCCGTTCCACGGAACGATCAAAACTGCTACGCCGATCGGTTCTCGCTGTGTGTAGATGTGGAAAGCCTGGTCGGGAACCGTGGAAAGCTGCTTGGTGTCGCCCTCGATCTTGGTGCACCAACCCGCGTAGTAACGGAAGCATTCTGCCGCGAACGGAACTTCGCCGTTCAGAGCACCGAGATAGAACTTTCCTGCGTCGAGCATTTCCAGTTCGGCTATCTCCTGGGCATTTGCGTCGATCAGATCGGCGGCGCGCCATAGCACCCTGGCCCTTTGTGCCGGCGTCAGGCCGGTCCAGCAGTGACCGTCAAAGCTCGCTCGTGCCGCAGCCACAGCCCGGTCGGCATCTTCCCTGGTGGCCGATGCTGCGGTGGTGATAATTTCGCCGCTGGAGGGATTGAAAATATTCTCGGTGCGCCCGTCGCTGGCAGCGTGCCATTGGCCGTTGATCAACAGTCTCTGGACTTCCCCGAGTCGCCGCGCGACGCGTGCTGTTATTGCATATTCAGCCATGGGGTTTGTCTCCCTTTCTCAGGCCGCCATATATTCGGTCAGCGCTTCGATAACCGCATTGTTTTCGTGATCGAGCCCGACGGTGATGCGCAGGAAGGCGTCAGATCCTCCTGCGGGACGCGGAATGATGCCGCGCGACTGCAGAAAAGAAGCGGCTTGGGATCCTGATTTGCCGCTTTGGGGATCGAATCGGAGCAGATAGAAATTGGTCGTGCTGGGAATTACCTCGATTCCAAGCCGCGTCAGTTCCGAACTGATCCTCTGCAGCGAGTTGGTATTGTGTTCCTTTACACGTCGGGTGAATTCCGTGTCCTGCACCGCGACCGCGGCCGTCGCCAGGGCCGGCCCATTGGTGTTGAAGGGTGTCCTGATACGCTGTAGAACAGAAATAATTTCCAGCGGGCAGTAGGCCCAGCCAATGCGCAGTCCGGAAAGCCCGTAGATTTTGGAAAATGTCCGAGTCATGACGACATTCTCAAACTCGTCAACCAGCTTCGCACCGTTGGCGAAGTCTTTGCGATCAACGTACTCAGCATATGCATTGTCGATAAGCAGCAGGCAGTTATTGGGCAGGCCGGCATGCAGCCGTCTCATTTCCGCATCGCTGATGTAGGTCCCGGTAGGGTTGTTCGGATTTGCAATGGTGCAAAAACGCGTCTTCTGAGTGACCCGCTCAAGCAGCGCGTCGACATCAACCCGGTAGGATTTTTCCGGGGCGATAACCAACTCGGCACCCTGGGCGATGCAGTGAATGTTGCTCATGATGAAGCTGTTTTCGCTCAGCAGCGCTTCATCACCGGGACGAAGATATGCACGTACAACGAGGAGGATCAGTTCTTCCGAACCGTTGCCGCAGATGATCCTGTCCGCGTCCAGCCCATGAACTTTGCCGATGGCCTCGCGTAATTTTTGCTGCGAACCATCAGGGTATCGATTGAGCTGGGCACTGCACTCCCGGTAAGCCTGGATTGCCAGGGGACTCGGCCCGTAAGTGGATTCGTTGGATGAGAGCTTGATCGGGTTTTCCACACCAACAATGCTGCTTTGACCCTGGACATAAGAGGACAAATTCATCACGCTGGGAACAGGATTCAGGGAGGACAAGGAATTATTTTCACCTTGATCCGGGCGACTAATATTGGTTCTGGTCATCAGTGTATTCCATCAATATCACCTTGAAGGAGTCCCAGCGCTGCGTTTGCGGCGATGGCGGAGACGATAGCGAACCAGGAAAAATGGAAACCCCAGGAAGTAGATCCAAACCATGGGGTTGGACAGCGCTTTGCCAAGCGCCGAAATGATATCGTCCGGGCTGACATAAACTTTGGTTTCCATGGACTGCTTCGGATCGGAGTGAACGATCAGGTGATCCTTCTTGTACTGGAATCTGCCAAACAGAAAATCGATGTCTGCGAGTTTGCTCTTAACTTTCATGGGCTGCTCCGCCAGCGTCAATCCTTTCTTAAGCGCCCGGTTTTCTGAGCATAATCAATTCTTTTCTGCAGCAGTTTAGAAATGTCTTCGGGTTCATATCCTGCCGGTGGTGTAAATTGACCCCGCTTGTACAAGTCATCGAAGACCTCTTTGCAAATGATGACTTTTTCGGACAGTGACTTGGGCGGATTGCCTGACGGAAAGCGATTGGGCGGATAAATCGGCTTTTCGTAGATTTGCCGGAAGCCCTCGGTGCGGATATCCACCCAGCAGTTGTGAATGGTGAGTGTGCGGTGCTTGCGCAAGGCCTCGATATCCAGCCCCACTGCCAGCACTTGTTCTGCAGGATACGGCGCCTCGCGCATGACCATTCCTATATAGTCGATCGCGAATGAATGGCCGGGGCAGAAAGCCTTCGGGTAATACTTATAGTTGACCGATCCCCAGTTCGAGCCCAGCAAGTAACACATGTTGTCATGCGCCCGGGTGCGGCGGGTAAACATCCAGAAATCCCATGGTTGTGACACCCCTTCCACTTCCTGGATGGCACCCGGGTGGCAGATCACTTCTACACCGTTAAAGCCCAGCGCGCGAGAAACTTCGGGCGTGCAGCCATCGTGACAGGTCATGGTGCCCAACTTGCCGATTTCCGTATCAATGACCGGAAACAGGTCCTTGATGTCCCCACCCAGTTTTTCGCAGTACTCGTCAAACAGATCATGGGGGCTGGTACCGAGCCCGATGTACGCCGGTATATGCCACTTGTGATATTTAAGGACTACATCACCGGACGGGCCGATGATGAAGTTGGAATTGAACCAGCGATCGGGGAATTCCGGTACCTTTTCCATGACGCCGCCCCCGCACAGATAAAGGCCATATTCCTGGGCAATTTCTGCCAGTTGGTCAATTTCCGGACCAGGAATCGTGACTGCCTTTTTCATGGCATCCCCTATTCCGGTTTCACCCTTGCCGGGTGTGCCCACACCCTGGAGAAAATATTCCGGTAATACCACCAACCGGACCGGGACCTCCCAGAAGTAGCCGACGCCAAAATGAATGAGGTTTTTTACCCGGTCGAGGTTTTGCTGTATGCCTTCTCGGTTATCTACCACCGTTACTTCCGGTTGGATAATCAATGCTGTGTAGGGTTCTATTCTGTCTCTTGCCATGTCGGTTACCTGTTCAGAATTTCTCGGTGCACCACACTAGTGCACCTGTTAAAAATCAAAGTCATCATCTTCGTCCCTGATACCCAGATCGAGGAGTATCTCGTTCGCTGTAATCGTTCCCATTCCACAGATGCCGCCGCCCGGATGGCACGATGGCCCTGTCATGTACAGCTTTTTGAGGGGACCGCGATAATTCGCATAATTTGGAAATGGCCGAAACGCACCCATCTGTGCCAGAGTGCGCTCGCCCCCGGTGGTCACGCCGCGGTGGAAACACCAGTTGGCCCGCTCGAGGCTGGGGCCGGTTTCCACGTATTCAGCGATGATGTTGTCCTGTTCCATGTTGGTGGTGTAGCTCTGCAGTTGCCGGAGCAGCACATTGCGGCCATAGTCAGGCGCGATCTCTTCCCAGTCATCGCCGCTGGCGAGGTCGACCGGGACGAAGGTATCCATGATCAAAGTGTGCTTACCGTCCGGGGCCCGGGTCGGATCCATGGTGGTCCAGGCGGCGGTCCACAAAAACGGGTCGCTCGGCACTTTGCCCGCGGCGATTTCAAGGTACTGGCGGTCGATATCCGCCATCGTGCCGAAAATTCTTTGAAATGCCGTTTTGTCCATTTCCGGACCGGACCGGAAAGAAGGTGCCTCGTGCAATGCATAGTGCACCCGGACGATGCTGATGTCACCAAAATTGAATTGGCGGACCATGTCCTTGAAGCCGGCCGGTAACTCGTGGTCTGCAAAACCCTTGAGGTAGGTTTGGTAGGGATCCAATCCGCTCACCACCGCCTGGCCGGCGAGGATTTCTTCGCCACTTTGCAGCTTTATGCCTCTGCATACCCCGCCATCGGCGATGAATTTGCTGACCGTTGCACCGGTACGTACTGTGCCGCCACAGGCTTCTATGTAACGCTTCATTGATTCAGACAGCATGCCGCTGCCGCCTTCGGGAATGGATTGGCCAAAATAGTGAATGCTGGGAATCATGACGTAAAACCCGGCAGCCGTACCCAATTGGTCCGGCAAAGTCTGGGGCGCCATCGCCCAGCCCAGAATAAAGGCCCGGACGTGATCGTTTTCAAAATTCTCCAGGGTAAACTGGCGTGAGCTGAGTTGGTAATTGCGCAGGCGTTTGAGCCCTTCCGGATTATTCTCCAGGCCCTGGAATACATAGCTGGGCGGCGCCGGTGGGCTGAACATGCTCTTGATGACACCCTCCCTGATCTCGCCGAATTCTTCGTAAATTTCGCGGTAGCGGCGCGCGTCTGCAACGGAATACTCTGCAATGCTGTCGCAGGTCTTGTCGACATCCTTGTATACGATGATTCCCTGGCCTTCATACTTGTTTGGATGGCCGGTGATGTGATCCTCCGACCAGATGTATTTCAATCCGTGTTTCTCCAACTCCGGCAGCAATTGTTTGAACGCCGGGTTGAGGTGGATCCACACGTGTGAGGAACCGAAGGGATCGTGTTTGAAGCCGGGCAGCGTCAATTCTCGCGTAACCACACCTCCGCCCACCCAGTCATTGCGCTCGGCAACCAGCACATTCAATCCGTTGTTGACCAGTACTGCGGCACAAATCAGCCCGTTGTGCCCGCCACCTGCAATGATTACGTCATAATCCGCCATCGCTTTGCCTGATACTCCTCAAAGGTGATATTACCGTGTTCACCAGTTCCACATCGTACCGTCTTGCAAGCGATTGACCGGCAGATAGGCGCGTTGATAGGGGTATTTTGCAGCCAGTTCTTCATCAATATCCACGCCGTGACCGGGTGTATCTCCCGGATGCATGGAGCCTTTATCGAAGGAATAGGCGTGTGGAAAAACCCCCTCGGTCTTTTCGCTATGCAGCATGTATTCCTGAACCCCGAAATTCGGTACCCACAGGTCGAAGTGAAGTGCTGCACCCATGCAAACCGGCGAGAGATCGGTTGCCCCATGACAGCCGGTACGAACATGATACAGTGCGGCCAGGTCGGCAATTCGCCGCAAATGAGTGATGCCGCCTGCGTGGGCAACGGTGGTACGAATGTAGTCGATGAGCTGCTCCTCGATGAGCTGCTTGCAGTCCCATATCGTGTTGAAGACCTCGCCTACGGCCAGTGGGGTGACGGTGTGCTGGCGAATCAGGCGAAAACCTTCCTGATTTTCAGCCGTGACTGCGTCCTCAAGCCAGTACAAGCGGTAATCCTCGAGTGACTTGCCCAGGCGGGCTGCTTCAATGGGCGTCAGGCGGTGGTGTACATCATGCAAGAGGTGGGGTTCAAAGCCGAAACGATCGCGCAGCCTATCGAACAGAACTGGAACGTGATCCAGGTAGCGCTCGGAAGACCAGGAATTTTCGCTGGGAAGTTCGGCATCCGCCGGTTCATAAAACATCTTATCCGTGGATACACCATAGGTGGAACCCAGCCCCGGAATCCCTCTTTGCGCACGGATCGCGCGATAGCCCAGTTCGATGTACTTGGCGACTTCATCGGCTGTTTCTTCAATATCACGCCCATTGGCGTGACCGTAAACCATGACGGAATCCCGGCTCTTGCCTCCAAGCAACTGATACAGGGGCATGCCGGCCGCCTTGGCCTTGATGTCCCACAGTGCGGTATCGACTGCCGCAATCGCTGACATCGTCACCGGCCCCCTGCGCCAATATGCACCGCGGTAAAGGAATTGCCAGATGTCCTCCGACTGCAGAGGATCTTTGCCGGTCAGGCAGGGAATCACATGCTCCTGCAAATAGGCGGCTACGGCCAGTTCTCTGCCATTGAGGGTGGCGTCACCGATCCCGTAAACACCTTCGTCAGTGAATATTTTCAAGGTGACGAAATTGCGATCCGGGCTCGTCACGATGACCTTTGCGTTGACAATTTTCATGAATCTGAACCGTTATCCGAACCTTGCAGCATGCTGAAACAATAATGACGCTTCAGGTCTGTTTGACTATAAATTGAATGCATCTAAATTATCAATAATCCCATGATTTGTCAATTTTTATAGCCATCAATCTTAATTCCAGACAGTCTTGCCACTGTGAATTGAATAATAAAATAAAAAACTTTATAAACAATATGATAAAGGACTAATCAGAAGATATTTAATCCGTATAGAGGCTTGACTACCGGTCTGATTACGACTTGTTGGCCATTAATAGGGCTTCTAAGATGAGAGATATTTCTGCATTATAATCCCATCATAATTTTCAATTAGATATACTTCATGGGATCAAGTACACTTTTCCCGCACGCACGGCTGTAATGAGTACAGCGTGCGGATATTATCGCCCGGCGGTTGACGGAGGACTTTACAGTGCAGAAAACATCCGGCAGAGGCCAGGTGAAATCGGTGGTCGATATTCTGGGGAAGAGAATAGCGGCCGGTCAATACCAAGAAGGTGAAACCCTGCCGATTGAGCAACAGCTTGCAGGCAGTCTGGGGGTTGGCAGAAACGCGCTTAGAGAAGCAGTCAAGGTATTGTCCGGAAAAGGTTTAATTTCCACCGCACCCAGGAGCGGAACCAAGATTCGGCCCAGGGATGAATGGAACATGCTCGACCCGGACGTGCTGTCCTGGCATGCAGATCCCGCAACGGCTACACCTGAGTTCTTGCTCGCCCTGCTCGAAATCCGGCGCATCATCGAACCCAAGGCAGCAGAACTGGCGGCAGTGCGCGCTACCAGGGAGGATGTGGCCGCCATACTGGCTGCATACGATGATATGCAGCGCTACCAGGAAGATCTTGACCGACGTGTTGCCGCTGACATTGAGCTGCATGCCGCCATCCTGGCTGCCTCCCATAATGCCTTCATCAGCCATTTCAGGCATGCGATGGCCACCTATCTCAAAGCTCATTTCAAAATCGGCTGGGAAACGGACAAAGAAAAGTTGCAACTGGACCTTGAATTGCACCACGACATCGCCTGGAGCATTGCCAGGGGCAAGGCCAAATCTGCCTATTCAAATACGGTCAAGATGCTCAATCATGGCCGTTTGCGAGTGGAAGCGGCCGCACAAAGCCTGGCCGAGGAAGCGGAACATCACTTTTAGTCAGAGTAGCTAATTCAAGATCGCGGTCAGGCTGACGCCGATAAAGGTTCCGATTACATAACCGAAAATGCCGCACATGATGCCGGGCGTCACCAGCGTGCGCCAGCCGCGCGAGGTGGCGATGGCTGCGGTCACCGCTGGACCGACCAGCGCTGCAGCTGAAGCCACTACCGCTTCAGCCAGATCAACTTTCAACAACTTTGCGGCAAGCAGCACGATCAGCAAATGGGTAACGATGATAAACATACCGTAGGCGAACAGTATCAAGGCCGCCGAGGCAAAAAAGTTGGCATTTGTGCCGGCGCCGACCGCGGCAAAAAAGACATACATGAACAGCATCCCCAGGTCGAAATCACCCTCCAGACGGTCCATGGTTTTTGGCATCAGGTTGGCAACAACAATGGTCAGCACGGTTATAAACAGAATGTTGTAATGGGTCAGC
The DNA here is from genome assembly GCA_022565025.1 of Pseudomonadota bacterium. Lineage (GTDB taxonomy): Bacteria > Pseudomonadota > Gammaproteobacteria > Xanthomonadales > SZUA-36 > JAJRRA01. The sequence goes on along the minus strand of JADFKH010000104.1, from coordinate 590 downwards.
GATAACCACTCACCCACCCAACCGGCGACAGCGCAAATGGCAAAACTCAGTGCAATGGCGCCAGTGATGTGGGTCAGCTTGAACACGGTGACTCCCTGATGCCCATCACCATCACCAGCTTGCTCCGCGGGATCGCTCACCTCACGTAATGGAATCCGGCGGCTGATCCAACGTATGGAAGGAATGGCGACGAGCAGCACCAGCGCGATGTTGCTGACCATAGCGCTGGCGCTGAGGGATACACTGAATTCCTCAGCTGTCATTTCCACCGCCTGGGAGACGGCAAGAAAATTAACCGCACCGCCGATCCAGCTGCCTGCGTACACGCCAGCCACCTTGGGCCCTATAGCGCCCAGGTCGAAGAGGTAAAAGCCCAACACGGCACCGGTCACCGTTGCCGCGCTTGCGATCGCGAATGTCAACATCACGGGGCCACTTTCGCGGAAGATCTTACGCAGATCCGCTTTGAACAGCAGCAGTGGGATGGCGAGGGGCACCAGGGTCCCGCCGACAAAATCATAGGTCGGGCTAGTGAAAGGAATCAGTTTCAAATTGGACAACAACATGGCGCCGGCCAGCACCCAGATCAC
>JADFKH010000103.1 GCA_022565025.1 Pseudomonadota bacterium | reverse complement strand
TATGCCTTTTGGTCGCGAAATCCGCGAAAAGAAACCTCCAGTCGGTGCGCTGGCAGTCATTATGAACGTCATCTGGATCATTCTTCCAGGGCTTGAGCTGGCTGTTTTTCACTTGATAATGGCCCTATTGTTGGCGATCACGATTATTGGCCTGCCCCTGGCCGTGCAGCACCTGAAAATGACGCGGCTTGCGATCCTGCCGTTCGGCTACGAAGTGGTAGAAATGCGACCCTGAGCAATCCGTCCCGATCTGAACTGATTTACCACTGGTTTGCTGTGAGTGCTCCTAGTTCTCGGTCCAGGGCGCTGCCTTGAACAGCATCAGCATCCCCGGCACTGCGAAAGCCGTACACAGCAGGAAGAAATGCTTGTAACCCATGGCCTCGATCAGGAAACCGGTGCTGGCATTGGCAAAGGTGCGGGGCATGGCAATTAAGCTGGTGAACAGCGCAAACTGCGTGGCGGTGAAAGCACGGCTGGTCTCGCGCGCGATATAGGCAACCAGTGCTACAGTACCGAGACCAACACCCAGATATTCAGCACTGACAACCATGAACAGGCCCACCGGGCTGTGGCCCACGACGCTGAGCCAGGCGAAACCGAGTATCGTGAACATTTGGACAAATCCGAATATCCACAAAGCTCGGTTGATGCTGAGCCTGAGCATCGCGATGCCACCGATGATCGAACCCGCGATCACTGACCACAGAGCGGCCACCTTGGCTATGGATCCAATCTCGGTGCGGCTGAATCCCATGTCCAGGTAAAACGGCGTGGCCAGTGCCGTGGCCATGCTGTCACCCAGCTTGTACAAGAACATGAAGGCGAGTATGGCGAACGCCGCACCCACGCTGTCACGGGAGAAAAATTCTTTAAAGGGTTCGATTACGGCCTCACGCAACGTGTGTGGCGCAAATTTGTCATTGCTGACTTCACGGATCACCAGCGTGGTTACGATTCCGACCCCCATGAAGCTGGCCGTGATCCAATAGACAACTGGCCACGGCAGGTGATCGGACAGGATCAGCGCCAGAGAGCCTGGCACCAAGGATGCCAGGCGATAGGCGTTGACAAAAAATGAAGTGCCGGTACCTAGCTCATCATCCGCCAGCAACTCCCGCCGGTACGCGTCGATCACAATGTCCTGGCTGGCCGAGAACAGCGATACCGTGAACACCACCGCAACAATAGCGGTCAGCGACTGCGCCGGGTCGAACTGGCCCATCATACCAATGGCGAAAAACAGCACAATCTGCGTGATCAAGGCCCAGCCGCGTCGCCGACCGAGAAACGGTAGAGAAAACCGGTCCATCAGCGGCGACCACAGGAATTTCCAGGTATAGGGTAGCGACATCAGCGAAAAAAGCCCGATCGTAGCCAAGTCTACATCGTGGCTGCGCAGCCAGGCTGGCACCAGTTGGATCAGCACATAGAGCGGCATGCCGGAAGTGAACCCGAGAAACATACAGACCAGCATCCTGCGGTTCAGCAGGATTTCTTTCCAGTCACGTCGCGGCTCTGTGTTCATTTGTTGGCGATGTCGAATTCGTAGTCTATGATCAATGGTGCATGATCGGAGAATCGCTCGTTTTTGTAAATTTCCGCCCGTATGGCTTTGTGTGCAAGGGCTGGGGTTGTTACCTGGTAATCAATGCGCCACCCGGTGTTATTGTCCCAGGCCCGGCCACGATTCGACCACCAGGTGTATTGCTCCTCGCGCGGGTCAACATGGCGGAAGGCGTCGGCCATGCCCACAGGTCCGAACAATTCATCCATCCAGGCACGCTCCTGGGGCAGGAAACCCGAATTTTTCTGATTGCCCCGCCAGTTCTTTAGGTCGATGTTCTTGTGCGCAATATTCCAGTCACCACAAATGACGTAATGCCTCCGATCTGCCGCCATTGCCGACAGCAGGGGCTGCAGGTAATCCATGGTTTGATATTTTACCTGCTGGCGTTCCTCCTTCGAAGATCCGGAAGGCAGGTAGAGCGATACTACCGTCAGATCACCGAAGTCCACTCTTAACCAGCGCCCTTCGATATCCATCACGTCCCAGCCGATGCCGTGCTGCACCCGATCCGGCTCATGGCGGGTGTAAATGGCGACACCACTGTAGCCCTTTTTCTCCGCATCATGGTAGTAGACATGGTATCCCCGTGGAGAAAATACCGGGTCTTCCAGTTGGTGGCGCTGGGCTTTGGTTTCCTGGATGCAGATGATGTCGGCGTTCTGCTTGTCCAGCCAGTCGAAAAACCCTTTCCTGGCTGCCGCCCGGATGCCATTAACGTTCAGTGTGATAATACGCATTGTATTTTTACTCCTTCCGAACGGGCGGAAAATTTCGGGCAAGCATAACAAAAAAAGGCGCCGATCCACTTGGACCCCTAGCGCCTTTTTGGGCATACTCTAATCCGCATTCTGGTTTGATGTGCAAGTTAAATGGAATGGAATGGATTCTGTGATGCAGGACTATAAAAACAGGTTCTTCGAACTGGCGTTGAGGAAAGGCAATCTCCGCTTCGGTAAGTTCACACTCAAATCCGGACGTGTCAGCCCCTATTTCTTCAATGCGGGTGGATTCGATGATGGCGCCTCGCTTGCAGAGTTGGCAGACTGCTACGCGGAATCCATCATTGACTCCGGTTTATCTTTCGACATGTTATTCGGCCCGGCATACAAAGGCATTCCCCTCGCGGCGGTGACCGCCGTGGCGCTGAACAATACACACGGCCGTAACGTACCCTACGCTTTCAATCGCAAAGAAGCCAAGGACCATGGTGAAGGCGGTATGATTGTGGGGGCGCCGCTAGCCGGTAGAGTCCTGATTATCGATGATGTGATCTCGGCCGGCACATCCGTCAGGGAATCGATTGGTATCATCACGTCTGCGGGTGCCGAGACGGCCGGAATCGCCATTGCGCTCGACCGGCAGGAACGCGGACAGGGTGAACTGTCGGCGGCCCAGGAAGTCAATCGGGATTATGGCATTCCATGCACGGCTATTGCCGGGTTGGATGACCTGATACATTTTCTTGAAAGTCCGGGCAATGATAAAATCGACCTCACTGCCATACAACGATATCGTGAAGACTATGGAACATAAACACAAAGCCACGCTCTTTTTTACATCATTCTTTTTGTCCGCCGCAATTCTGGTTGCGGGTTCTGCAATGGCCGCAAAAGTCTATCGCTGGGTGGACGAAAACGGTCAAGTCCACTACAGCGAGAAGCTGCCCCCTGATTTCGAAGACAGAAAACACGATGAACTGGATAGTCGGGGTATTGTCCGGGTAAAAGATCACAGCCTGGTGCCACCGCCACCCCTCCCAAACCCCGAGACCGAGGAAGAATTCGGAGAGTTGCCAAGGGACTCGTCTGGCATGAAACGACCAAAAGCTCTGTATTCAGATGAGGAAGTGCAGGGCCGAATGGATGGCTTTCTCCTCCTTCGTTACGCCTCGGAACAGGAAATCCTCAATGCCATGACCGTAGAGATCGGTCAGGTTGAATATGACCGGACTCTGCTGCAAACCTCCCGGCAGAGCCTGACCGAAGCGTACCGCGGACAGATCAGGGAAGCAGCCACCCGGCAAAGGTCCGGCGTGGAGGTTGATCCACAGATCATCAAGTCGATCGCAAATTTTCAAACCCGTCTGGAAACCTACAGCACGTCCCTGGCCGACCTGCAGAAAAGGGAAGATAAGATCATTGCAGATTTCGGAGCTCAACTGGAGCGTTACCAATTCCTGACCCGTAAGCGGCCCGAGGAATCCTGAGCCCCCGCGGGGCTAACCAATGTACACACGCTGCCCTGGCTGCCACACCGTTCATCCAGTCAATGCCCTGTTATTGGCACAGGAGCGAGGTAATTATCGTTGCGGCAAATGCAAGCAGACCAATAATGCACTTGAATCCCTGTTTGATGAGTGGCCTGACCCCGGTGACCACCCACCGGTGGCAGGTAAACTGCCGGAACTGGGATTTAATCTTGACCTGGAAGCAGCGAAACAGGCCCGACTAGGGCCCGGGGAAGCCTCGTTTTTTATTGATGAGGAAGGTGGAGAGGAACGGAGCACGCGGCGCAGTAAAAAGATGCTGAGGGCTGCATGGATCACCACCGCAATTACCCTGCTCATCCTCGTGACAGCCTATCTCGCAGAGTTCTTCCAGCAGCCCTTGCTGGATTCCCCCGGTGTCCAGGACATGCTGGTCAAGACCGGACTAAAGGAACCATTGCCTACTGCGCCTTTCCGTAATCTTGACCAGATTCAGTTGTTAAGCCGTATCATGCACAGCCACCCTACCCGGCCCGATGCACTTCGCCTGAGTCTGACCATCGTCAACCGCGCACCCCGTTCCCAGGCGTTTCCCAAGCTGGAAATCATCCTGCTGGACTCGGGCGGCCAGACCCTGATCAGCCATCTGTTTGATTCCGACGAGTATCTCGCCGAAGACGCAGACATCGAAACCGGTATGACGCCCGAAGCCTATGTCCATATAAGCCTGGACCTCGCCGATCCTGGGCGCCAGGCTGTCGGATTCGAACTGCAATTTCGATAAGACCCATCAACCATCGAAGATTTTCCAAAAACAGTTAATCAACTCTTACAATCAACGCCTGATGTGGTAGGGTTAGAGGCTCCGTTCGATCCCATAAAAACAGGGCGAAATTCGTACCCGATGTCCAGAAAACATCTTATTGAACCGGCCGCTGCGCAAAACTATTCAATCCCCTTGAGAAAAAATGTTCAGGCTGCCATCAGGCGCTATCTGGAGGATATGGGGCAGTCCCAGCCCCATTGTCTATACCAAACGCTTTTGGCGGAAGTCGAACCTCCACTGCTTGAAGAGGTTCTGCGTTATACCCGCGGTAATCAGTCCAGGACTGCAAAGATTCTGGGCATTACCCGTAACACGCTCAGGACCAAGTTGCACCGCTACGATATTCTGGTGACCAATGGAAAAAGCTGATCGTGAAAGCGATCCCCGTGAAAGCAACCCCGGCTCACCGCAACGTCTGGCATTGATCAGCGTATCGGACAAAACCGGCATCATCGAATTCGCAGGCAGGCTCAGTAAACTGGGTTACGGTTTACTGAGCACCGGTGGTACGGCAAAGGCCCTGGTGGGCGCCGGCTTGGCGGTTACCGAAGTTTCCGATCACACGGGTTCACCCGAAATCATGGGAGGGCGCTTGAAAACGCTACATCCGCGGATACACGGCGGCTTGTTGGGACGAGCGGGCGTAGACGATGGGGTCATGAGAGATGAGGACATTCCCCGCATCGACTTGGCGGTGATTAATCTTTATCCTTTCGAATCGGTGACCAGCCAGTCAGACTGCAGTTTCAACGATGCCATCGAGAATATTGATATCGGCGGGCCGGCGATGCTGCGCTCAGCCGCCAAGAACTTTGAGTCCGTCGCAATTATCACCAGCCCCGAACAGTACCAGGCCGTGCTGGAGCAACTCGAATCCGGTTCCGGTGAACTGGACCGCAAAACCCGCTTCGAACTGGCGGTGGCGGCATTCAACCGGGTAGCGCAGTACGACGATGCCATCAGCAACTACCTGTCCTCACTCGAAGAAGACGGAAGCCAGGCTCCTTTCCCGGACCAGACCAATGGCTGTTTTGTGAAAGTAGCTGACCTCCGATATGGCGAAAATCCACACCAGCAGGCAGCCTGGTACCGTGATGTACAACCGGCGCAGGGCAGCCTGGCTGCAGCCCGCCAGCATCAGGGCAAGGAACTTTCCTACAACAACATCGCCGATGCCGATGCGGCCTGGGAGTGCGTGCGCCAGTTCGATGAAACCGCCTGTGCCATCATCAAGCACGCCAACCCTTGCGGCGTGGCGATGGCCCAAGACCCGGCAAACGCCTATGACCTCGCATTCGCCACGGACAGCACATCCGCTTTCGGCGGTGTCATTGCGTTCAACCGGCCGCTGGATGCCTCAACGGCGGTTAACATCATCAATCGCCAGTTCCTCGAGGTGCTGATCGCGCCGGCGTTTGCCGATGAAGCGCTGGCTGTGCTGTTGGCGAAGAAGAACATCCGTGTGCTGGAAATACCGGGTGGCAAACCAGTCCCGCAGCAGGAAACCAAGCGCATTAGCAGCGGCCTGTTGATCCAGACGTCCGACCTTGACTCGCTGTCACGGGAGGACTGCCGGGTTGTTTCGCAGCGCCAACCGACTGCGCAGGAATGGCTGGACTTGATGTTTGCCTGGAAGGTCGCGCGCATGGTCAAGTCCAACGCCATTGTTTACGCGGCTGGCGGGCGCACGGTGGGTATTGGCGCAGGGCAGATGAGCCGGATTGATTCGGCCCGCATTGGCCGCTGGAAAGCGGAGGATGCCGGCCTGCCAATCAAAGGGGCCGTGATGGCGTCGGATGCATTCTTCCCTTTCCGGGATGGAATCGACACTGCGGCAGAAGCCGGCATCGCTGCGGTCATACAACCCGGCGGCTCCATGCGGGACGAGGAGGTCATTTCAGCCGCTGATGAACACGGCATGGCAATGATATTTACCGGCATAAAAAAAGCCGCTGCCATGTCACGGATCAGCTGCAATTGCTGGTAGTCTTTTTCACCAAAATAGGCATTATCGGGCCGGACCAGGTTCAATAATCGCATCACCACAGTCAGTACGCCGTCAAAATGACCAGGGCGGTGAGCGCCGCACAAGCGCTGGCTGAATTCACTTTCTGTCACCCTGAATCGATAGCCATCGGCATAAATTTGCGCGCTGTCCGGCAGCAGTACCGCGTTTACGCCGGCCTGTTCAAGCCGGCCCAGGTCTTGCCCGTGATCGCTTGGGTAGGCTTCAAAGTCACGCCCGTCATCAAACTGCTTTGGATTGACAAACACACTGACGACGGTGAAAGCATTTTGCTTCCGGCAAGCCTCGACCAACGACATGTGTCCCCGGTGCAATGCACCCATGGTCGGTACAAAACCCAGCGGGCCAGCCTTTACGGTGGCACGGAATGCTTGCCATTGAGTAATGGATGTAAATATTTTCATTGGCCATAACTCTCGTCAGCGGCTGGGAAATGACCATTTTTTACATCGCTGGTATAGGCATTAAAGGCATCCCGCCACAGCTGCCGGCCCGCAAGGTAGCGGCGTACAAATTTCGGTTGAAAATCCGCTGAAAGCCCGAGTAAATCCTGCATGACCAACACCTGGCCATCCGTGTGGACGCCTGCACCAATACCAATCGTGGGTATCTCCAGCGACGCTGTGATTTCAGCAGCCAGTTCTTCGGGCACACATTCAAGTACGAGTGAAAAACAGCCGGCCCGCTCACAAGCCAGCGCTTCTTCCCTGAGAGCCTCTGCAGCCCGGTCGCCGCGACCCTGCACCCGAAAACCACCCAGTTGATTAACAGACTGCGGGGTCAAACCCAGGTGCCCCATCACCGGTACACCGGATTTTACGATATGGGTGATGGTGTCACTGTTGCCCGCGATCCCTTCCAGCTTGACCGCATGCGCACGGGCTTTCATCATGCTTCCCACCGCACGCATGGTATCGGGCAGATATGTCCGGCAAGACATAAACGGCAGATCACCCACAATGAATTTACCTTTAGCGCCACGGGCAACACTTTCGATATGCCGGCACATCATTTCGATATCAGCAGGAATGGTCGTAGCATAGCCGTGCATAACCATGGCAGCACTGTCGCCCACCAGGATTGCATCCACATCTGAATCCTGCACAATACAGGCAGAAGTGTAGTCGTAGCAGGTCAGCATAACGATCTTTTCAGCGCAGTTTTTGTAAGCCTGGAAATCGAGCACGTTCATCGTACCAGCTCCTTTTCGGCCTGCTCCTCAGCATTTTGGTAAAAGCGAATAAAAGCCTGGTATAAATCCTGCAGCGGATCACCCTCCAGGGAGTGCAGGTTACGTTTAATGGTGTGTTGATCGTCACGGGTTAACGGCCCGGTCAGGGCCATTTCCGGCGTCCGTGTAAAATTCTCTGCAATCTGATTCAAATAAGGATGTAGTGCTGCGGCAGGCAATGCGAGTTGTTGTTCAAAGCGGTCGGAAATACCTTTCCACAAAATCTGGGTAAAATTGCCGGCCAGCACGCACATCGCATGGTATCGGGCTTTGTTTTCCGGCTTGATAACAAAATGCGGATTGGCCAAACCCGGCAGCAAGTCCTCAAAGCGAAATCCGGCTTCCAGCATGAACGGTACCGATTGGTAGGTTTCAAGCTCATACAGATCATCCGCAAATGTCATCAACGGGTGTGCTCCGGCGACACCGGGGAAACTCAGGGCACCGCTGCAATGAATGAGCTGTTTTTTATACAGGAATGGATACTGTTTCAGCAAAGCTGCAATAGCATGGTCTGAAATCAGCAGCAGCACACGGTCCGCGTCACCAATCGTACTTCGCAGCCGCTGTTCGGCATCGGGCAGTGCAAACGTATTGAAAGCTGACCTGCGACCACGGGTCCAACAAGTATGGGGAATTTTGAGTAAAACAAAATACTGAGAGAAATGACGTGCAAGCCTGCCGCCACCAATAATTGCATAGTTAGCCATATCGGTACCTGTCCTCCGGGGATCAAGTCCTGTCTTCAAAAAAGACCTGTTTGCTGCGGATCTGATAACAGTTCAAGTGCATCCGCCTGGCATTTTCCGAAAATGTAACCGCCATCAATAGTCAATTCATTTGATTTCGGATTCGGCCACGCAAGTGTTTATTGTACTCCAGACCCATGCTGGTCGCAGCAACATCTTATCGCAGCCGGAGCAGTACGATTATTCGGATTGCTCCGGTTCTTCTTCCTCCTCGGACTGAATTCTGGCCAGGCCGACCAGGTTTTCGTCATTCCGCAAGCGGATTAATGTCACACCCTGAGTATTGCGTCCCAGTGTGGAAATCTCGTTCGCGTGGGTTCTGACCAGGGTGCCGCCATCAGAGATCAACATGATGTCATCATCGTCAGTCACCCGCAGTGCCGCAACCAACGCACCGTTGCGTGCAGATGTCTGGATACCGATAACACCCTGGCCGCCCCGGCCCTGGCCGGAATGCTCATCAGGGTGTGAACGCTTGCCATAACCACGTTCGGTGACTGTCAGAATATCGCCTTCCCCCAGCACCAGCATGGATACCACTTGCTGTCCTTCCTTCAGGCGAATGCCGATCACACCCCGGGCCGTACGCCCAACGGAAGTGACATTGCTTTCTGCAAAGCGGATACATTTGCCGGAATTCGCGAACAGCATGACATCGCTGTCACCGTTGGTGATTTCTACATTTACCAATTCGTCATCATCATCCAGGTTAATCGCCCAGATACCGTTGACGCGCTGATTGCTATAGGCCTGCAAGGGGGTTTTCTTGACAATGCCCTTGCGGGTTGCAAAGAACACAAACTTGTCTTTTGAGTACTCCCGCACCGGCAAAACAGCATTGACCCTCTCGTCTTTTTCCAATGGCAACAGGTTAACAATCGGCTTGCCACGGCTCATATGACTGGCTTGCGGTAATT
>JADFKH010000102.1 GCA_022565025.1 Pseudomonadota bacterium | reverse complement strand
TTGAACTGACATCCGCAATTGGTCGCACAATTACAGTTACCATACGTGTTGGTTCGTATCATCCACCGGTCGGACATGGGCTACACTTCTCTTTCATTTGATGTGTGCGGAAAACATGCACAGTTAGCCCGGATTTCTCACCAAAGATAGAGAAAAAGGCCGCTTCCTATGGTATAATCGAAGTGTTATCAACAGGTTATACCAACATATAGAGGCGGCCTTATGAATACAGAGTGTACTACAGCGCAACTGGAATTTCACGCCCTTGGACGGCGTTCGGTGGTGGCTCAATTCGACGGTGGCAAGATCAGTTCAGACAGTGGCGGGCTGTTGCTGCGTGAAGTCGAGCAGCGCACGCATATTCTCCAACGACTCGCCGGGTGTTTTGTCGATCATCGCGACCCGGATCAGATCGAACACCGTGTCGAGTCATTGATCAAGCAACGGGTGATGGGCTTGGCTTTGGGCTACGAAGACCTCAACGATCACGATGATTTGCGCCATGATCCCCTGCTGGCGCTGCTCAGCGAGGTCACTGATCTGTCGGGCAAGACACGCCAACGAGCACGGGACAAGGGCTGCGCCCTGGCGGGCAAGAGCACGCTGAACCGTCTGGAGTTGACTCCATTCGATGCCGATCGCTCGAGCCGTTACAAGAAGATTGTTGCGCGGCCCGAGGCGATGGACGATCTACTGGTCGATCTTTTTCTGGAGGCCCATGACCGCGCACCGGAGGAGATCATACTGGACGTTGATGCGACCGATGATCCGCTCCACGGGAATCAGGAAGGCCGTTTTTACCACGGCTACTATCGGAGTTACTGCTACTTGCCGCTGTATATCTTTTGCGGCGAGCACCTGCTGTGTGCCCGTCTTCGTACCGCTGACCAGGATGGTGCGGCGGGCACGGTAGAGGAACTGGCACGCATCATCGAGCGCATTCGTCTGAGCTGGCCCGAGACCCGGATTATCGTGCGCGGCGATGCGGGCTTTTGCCGCGATGAGCTGATGGCCTGGTGTGAAGGGCACGCGGTCGACTTTGTGCTGGGATTGGCCAAGAACAGCCGTCTGAAAACCGCCATCGTGGATGAGATGGCGGCAGCCAAAGTGCAGTATGAAGCGACCCAGCTGCCGGCCCGCGTGTTCCGGGATTTTCGCTATCGGACCCGCAAGAGCTGGTCGTGTGAACGGCGGGTGATTGGCAAGGCCGAACACCTGGCCAAGGGCGAGAACCCCCGCTTTGTGGTGACCACTTTATCCCGGAAAACACTGGATGCCCGTGCTTTGTATGAAGACCTGTACTGTGCCCGGGGCGAAATGGAGAACCGCATCAAGGAACAGCAGTTGGCGCTGTTTGCTGATCGCACCTCGAGCCATGAGATGCGTGCCAACCAGTTGCGCTTGTATTTTTCCTCATTCGCTTATGTGCTGATGCAAACGCTGCGGCGTTTGGGGCTGGAGGGCACTTCCATGGCCAAGGCCCAGTGCGCTACCATTCGTTTGAAGTTATTCAAGATCGGCGCCCAGATCCGCATCAGCGTGCGGCGGGTCAGAATTGCTTTTTCCGACAGTTACCCACATGCCGATATGTTCCGGCAGATCCTGTATAAACTACAGCTTATTCCACTGCGCTGTTAGGCCAGCATCGTCGACAGCAGCGATTATTGCGCTTTAACAACAAGTGCACGGAGCGCTTTGCCTAATCCTCAAAAAGTCACTGGAAAACACCCTTTCCAGGCATCATTCAGGGCCAAAAAAGGAATATTAGTTCGAATAAGAACAAACTATCGGCGCTCACCTGATTGGTTCACATTTTTTTAACTGAAAATTCAGATTTTCACCAGGCTGTGAGAAATGCGGGCTAGCCGCCCATGTTGGCACCCCGATCGCCATTAACCCCTCGCCCGTCGACAGAGTCTCATTAGAGACACTACAAGCTTGTTCATACATTATAATCAATGAGATAGAGGCTGAATCGTTAAGCTCAGTTGCTGTGACGGACGCTGTTTCTGCCCAAAAATGCCTGGATGTCCTGGGCAGGCAGGGACTGAGTTGCGTGATACTGACACTTGGCAGTGACGGCTGCATTTATTCAAGTGGTGATTACCGGCGGCACTTCTTGGCTCCGGACCTGCGAGCCGTAGATACGACCGGGGCCGGAGACGCCTTTCTTGGCTGTTTTGCAGCATATACTGCAGGCAAAGCGACCAATCAGCAGGCCATCAGCCGGGCTGTTGCATTTGCCTCGGCCTCAACCCAGCGATACGGGGCTCAGGAGTCCTATTTGGACATGGATCAATTCGAAGCTTTCATCCAAGAGTTTCCGCCCCGGGTCACACCCACATAAAACCAAGTCGACACTGCCGCCGTTTCTTCCAGGTTATGAGTTAACGTTTTCCCGGGTTCAGTTCACTAAATGTAGATGGGGACTTAAATGCTGTGAGGGGGTATGGGGGTCTCTTTGGCGCACTCACCGACAATTCCTGTGGCTTGTTGCAGCCTGTGGCTTCGATGGCATTCGTACTGCGTCGGTCGGCTGTTCGAGTCACCCTGTCGGCACCATAAGGGCTTCAGCGTTGGCAGAAATTCCCTAATCTCCTATAATATTTTAAGCCGCAGGCTAGCAAAGGAGATCGACCATGAGACTTAACTTCAAGACCATTATCGTGGGTGGCGTTGTCTTTTACGCCGTCCAGTGGGTTTTAGGGATGATATCGGGCATCGTGCTTCACGGGGGCGTGCTGGAACCACTGTACCAGGCAACCGCTGAATACTGGCGGCCGGAGTTGCTGCAGGATCCGCCTGACATGGCAGCACTCATGCCGCGCTGGATCGCCACCGGGCTGGTCATGTCTTTCATATTCACTGGCATTTACGACAACATACGCGTTGCATTCGATGGCTCCGGTGTCATCAAGGGACTCAAGTTCGGCTTTGTCCTGGCGTTGATTTATGGCGCCACGGCAGCGGGCTATTCTGGTGTTTTCAACCTGCCGGAAACCCTCTGGGCGTGGTGGATCGTGGAAGGATTCTTCATCTACTGTATCAGTGGCGCAGCGCTGGGCTGGTATGTCGGAAAATTCGCTTCGGACTGACATTCAATGCAATGACGAAGCGGAGGACCAAACGGCTGCCGCCCTAGACAGAAAGTTTGGTGCAATATCCGGGCAGTGCACGGGTACAATCTGTTGTGATGCCTCGAATTGTTTTCATATTGACGCTGATCCTGGCGGGAGAACTGATTTTCGGCCTGCCTTATCATACGGCCAGGTTTTTTCGCCCAACTTTTCTCGCGGCATTCGGACTATCGAATACACAACTGGGCGACATTTTCGCGGTATACGGCATCACCGCGATGCTCTCCTATTTTCCCGGTGGTGCATTAGCCGACCGGATTTCGGCGCGCACGCTGATGACCTTGTCATTATTTGCAACGGCGGTGGGCGGGCTTTACATGGCTACTTTTCCCGCCAGCCTGCAGATGGCTCTGCTTTACGGTTTTTGGGGCATCACCACGATATTTCTGTTCTGGGCGGCGTTGATCAGCGCGACTCGTGATTGGGGTGGGGAGCGTTCGCAGGGCAAGGCGTTCGGAGTTTTGGACGGAGGGCGTGGCATCGTAGCTGCTGGTTTTGCACTGTTCGCAGTCGCTATTTTTAGCCTGTACATGCCAGCAGACGCAGCTTTAGTCAGTGATGCGGAACGGCGGGAAGGGTTCCGCACGGTCATTTTGCTTTATTCGGCAGCGACGGCAGCAGCTGGAATTCTCACCTGGTTGTTGTTACCCAAATCGATCCAGGGCTCTGCCACCACCCGCAGCAATCCTCTGAGGGGTATGGCGACTGTATTGCGCCGCCCCATTGTTTGGGCACAAGCAGCCGTCATCGTGTGCGCGTATTGCGCTTTCAAAGGACTGGACAATTTTTCGCTGTATGCGGTTCAGGTTTTGGGCATGGATGAAGTCGAGGGGGCAAGATTCACCGCCTACGCATCCTGGCTTCGACCGGTCGGGGCCGTGGCCGCCGGTGTCGCCGCTGATCGTTTCAGCGCCAGTAGAATCATTGGCATCGCCTTTGTGATTCTGCTCATGTCTTTTGGCTACCTGGCAATCGCTGCACCGGCAGCGACCGGGCTAAATTATCTCTATGCCAATATCCTGGTGAGTTTCTTTGCTGTTTTCGCATTGAGGGGGGTTTATTTCGCATTGCTCCAGGAGACCACCACACCTAAATATTTGACCGGCACAACCGTTGGCATGGTGTCATTTGTCGGCTACACTCCGGATGTATTTTTTGCCCCCATTACCGGACGAATCCTCGATGCTGCGCCTGGCCTGACAGGGCATCAACATTACTTCTTGTTCCTGGCCGGCGTTGCCGTGATGGGTCTGTTGCTCGTTAGCTGGCTAATCTGGCTGAACCGGCGACTTCAGGTAGAAAAAACGTAGGCATCAAAATTCTGCGCCCACGCCGATGGCCAGGGTGGTGTCGTTTTTGGACGCGCCTGCAGCCGGCTGGGTTTCGTAGTCGTAGCGCAAGGAAATTTTGGTGTAAATGTCGCTGATAATATCGAATTGAAAACCGGTATTGGTCTTGAAAATCGCGTTATTTTCACCGTAGAACTGGTAAGTCAGGTTGTGCTTATGGAAGAACGAGATGTCTCCGCCGCGGAAATCATGTTCATAGATCAGATTCCACAATCCGACGGAGCCACTGTCTGATACGCCACCTATTTGTTGGTCAGAATAACCGGCACCGACACTGATGGTCAGGAAACGCTTTGAGTCATCCAGTAAATCACGGCCGGCCAGCGCACCCAGCGTGTAACGATGGGAGAGATCACGGATCGGATCCCGTTCGAAGGTCGTTGTGGCGCCCACGTACCAGGGGGCGTTGAACAGCCAGTTGTACTGGTAGCTGAACAGGTCCTGTTTTTTGGTGCTGATGCCATCGGTCTGGTCACGGCGGAACCTGAGTTCGGCCAGGTGCCGGTGATCGCCGAGCTTGAGCCTTGTGTCCGCGATGATCAGCGTACTTTGGCTGTCGGTGTTGCCGCCGTTGAAGGTCGCATTCACGTCCACGTGAGAGACGCGGTGGTAATAATCCTCAGGCTCTTTGGCCTCGGCCACGTCCGTGATGCCGATTGTCATCGGTGAACCATCGACGATGAGAACCTGCTCGCCGTCGCGTGCACCGGCGAACTGCGCATTGAACTCGCTTCCATCCGCCAGTTCGACTGCAAACTCCTTATCGGCCTCGATTGATAAGACATCGGCGATACCCACCGCGAACTTCCCGGAATAACCGGGTTTGATCAATACTTCGCCATCGGAAATCCTGGTGATGTCGCCCGTGATGACGTCGCCATTTTTCATTATCAGTTGATCTGCGAACCCAGCCCTGGGCATAAGGAACAGGCTGAGTAGCAGACAAAGTATGGTGTTCTTCAAGACATGGAACTGCATTTTAAATCTCCATCAGTATTAACCAGAGGATGCCCTGGTTGTGTGAACCGGATCGGGGTAGCAAAACCGCGTATTATAAAGTGTCTATACCCCTTTGTGCATGTGCTGTTTAATTGTTGGCACAAATAAAGCAGCTATAATCGATACCGCTTAAGACTGGGGCCAAGAGGTAAATGAGAGTGGGCGATGAGTGAAGCCATTATCCTGGAGTCCGAGATATCCTGCCCTGAATGTGGCCACCGGGAAACCGAGACCATGCCCACGGATGCCTGCCAGTGGTATTACGATTGCAAAGCCTGCGGTGCCCTGCTCAAACCCAAAAAAGGTGACTGCTGCGTATTCTGCTCCTACGGCACCGTTGCCTGTCCGCCGGTCCAGCAGGGTGATGGTTCCTGCGCTTAAAACTAAGCCCTGATTTTCTCCACTGCCGAACAAAAGCGCTCAGTCCAGCCACTCGATGGGTACAGGGCGATAAAATCATTGATGGAAACCTGCAGAGCATTCTCTGGCTGTGCTTGTTGGCTGCCCATGCCTTCAACCAGCCGCTTCATCTGGTAGTTCATGCGTGCTTTTTTGTCCTCGGCGGGTGACTCGATTTCGCCGAGTATTTCCAGGGCGATGCAGGCTTCGCGCAGCTGCTCTTCATTTCCTTCACCAGGACCCTGGTGCCAGAAGGATTCCAGTGCTTGTGCATCGATGCCTTTTGGCAGTTCACCTTGTTTTGCCCAGAGGCTGACGGCTGTGTCCTCATCCGTGCTTTTCTGTGCGCATGCTTTTATTTTTTCCAGCAGGTAGTGCCACTGAGCCTGTTCATGGCGAGCCCGGATATCATTGACAACGCCCCGGGCCTGGCTCTCGATGTTCTGGAAGTCTTTGCCCAGGCGCTGTTGGACGCCACCGGGCAGCTCGATTCCGCGGAACTGCTGTTTCAGCTCGGACAGTTGTTTCTTCAGGTGCAAACGCTCCTCATCATCATCCGAATCCAGTAGCGCCCTGGCCTGATCGCGCAAGGATTCGGCCTGTTTGACGCAGGCATCAATTTCGGCATTGTGTTGATCACGTTGTTGGTCCAGACGGGCGAATACCGCGTCGCAGGCTGCGCGAAGTTTCTTCCACAGTTTGTGGTCGACACTTACCGGTGTCATGCCGATCTCTTTCCAGTCGCGCTGGATTCTCTTGGCCTTGTCAATGGCTTGTTGCAGGTCTTCCAGTCCGGACAATTCCTGTGCGCGCTTCACCAACTCTTCCTTACGGGCGATGTTGCGTCCGTATTCTTCCTTGATGTGGCTGTATATCCGGTCACAAATTGCCCGGAATGCCTTTTGGCTTTTTCTCTCGCCCTTTTGGTCCACCGGTTTGAGATTCCCAAAAGCCTCTCGGGCAGCATCCAGGGTTCTTTGAACCAAGCGCCAGTCGGGGGCCGTGCCGGGTTCCGTATCGCCGGTCTCCTCATCTGAAGACCGCGTACTTGCGGAATCAGGCCAGGCCATTTTTTCTTCGTAGTGTTTTAGTTGTGCAACCAGGTGCATACGGTTCTTGAAGTTCTCGCGCCGCAGTTCAGCCTGTTGTGCAAAGGCCGCTTTACAGGGCTCGAAGGCTTCATCGGCGGCGGCTTTGAATTCGTTCCACAGTTCCTGATCGCGAGCACGGGGCAGGGGGCCGAGTTGTTTCCATCCATCCTGCAGGGACTTGATTTTCACGGCGAGAGTTGTGGCTGTTTCCTCGCTCCCGATCAGGGCTTTCATACTGGCGCAAAGCTCCACCTTCTTGGGTTCGATGACAAAACCCTGCCAGTCGTGAACGACACGCAGGCGGGCGGCCAGCGGCCGTAATTTCTGCGCGAAGAGTTGCCGCTGCTTCGGGGCCAGTGATTTAAGGCTCCGCCTGGCCTTGTTGAGCGCCCGGTCCGCGTCTTTACTGTGGTCCTGGTCCAGCTCTTCACGCAGCTGATCAAGCGCAGTCTGCACACGCCCGATATGCTTCTCCTGCCCCTGTGCCAGGGTGCTGATCTGCGTGTTCAGTTGGGCTAATGTCTGCTCCAGTTGGGTTATTTGAGAAGGTAAAATAGCTCGCTGCGAATCGGGCCAGGGCAGGGAGTCTACAAGCTTTTTCATGCGCCCGATATGACGCTGCAAGGACTGATAGTCGGAAGGATCGACACTGTGCGCTTCACGCAGAATTCTTTCCAGCCTGGATTTTCCGTCGATCAGGCTTTGCGCTGTATTCAACAAAGACCGCCAGCACTTGAGGTGCTTGCGCCAAGACCGTGATAGTTCCGGGGAACAAGGGGCAATTTCTGTTGCCGCCTGCCAGCGTTTTTCAATGTCATCCAAAACACCCGCCAGTTGCGTGATGGCCGCCGAGTCATCCGCTAGCGGTATAGCCGTGTCGATTTGCTCCAGCTCGCTGATGATGGCCGGGAACGCCTGGTTTGCATCCGCCAGTTCGTGGAGTCTTTGCTCATCAGCGGCCCGGACATCGGTCAGGCGGGACAGTCGATCCGAGCAGATGGCCAGGTCGTGCTGGAATTGTCTCTTCTGCGCAGGTTTTGCCCCATCTTTGACCGTCTGCCATTGCTGTTCCAACAGCCGGTAGCGGTCCTTGAATTGCGGTGAATCAACAGCCTTGGCCAGTTCTTTTGCGTTTTGGGTCAGTTGCAGAATTTTCTCCTTTCGCTCCACTTCGGCCCGTTGGACGCAATGGTGCTCATCGAGCAAGGTCTTGCAATGGCGATACACGGCTTTGTCGTGGCCACGGGCACGATGAATAAGCTGGTCCAGCAATTCGATATCCTGAATGCCTTGTGCCGCGTGCAGGCGCACTTTTGCCAAGGTATGGTTGCTGGCGATATCCAAAAGGAGCTCATTGTTCCCGACCTGAGCCATCGCAGCCGCAAGCAGTTCCGGGTCATCGGTGAGACCCGCGATACTGACCAGGATGAGGTCGTCGTTGATTGTGGCAAGCTGGTCCGGGTCGGGCAGCAATTGCGCCAAGCGCTGGGTTCTGGCCTGTTGCTGCAGGGCTCCGGGCAGGGTGTCGATTAAAGTGTCCAGCGTGTCCGGGCTGGTGATGCGGGACAGGGCCCTGGCCTGCACGGCGGGATCAGGGTCCATATGGACCAACTCTAGAAGTGTGTCCTGATCGTCCAGCTCGCCAACTGCGTTCTTACGGACCTGCGGATTTTTGTGTTGCCAATTGGGGCGGTTGAGGGTGTCAAACAGCGACATCGAAAAAATTCCTGAAATTCTTCAATAAAACTGGACCGCTATTTTACAGCGAAAGAACCCAAAAAGATCGAAAAGAGTCTCCGGGAATTTTTTTGAACAATCAGTTCTGGTTCAGGCCGAAGTAAGTTTTTGTGCGCTGGAGCCATGAAGTTGCAGCGGCCGGCTCCGGAACCGAGAAATTACCGTTTGCGGCTACTTGCTGCGAAGGATCAATGACAGTGCCAATCATTCCCAGTGAATCACTGCAAAAAATGGAGATATGGTAGGGAGAAGCATGACCCTGGCCGACAATGTTTCTGAGCCTCTGTACTTCAAATATCGATAGGCGCAAATTTGTCCGTGTCATTTTACCGCTTCCCTGAAGACGAATAAATCGCCTGGATTACAACGCAGTGTTTGCACTACTTAGCATGCATGATGCGTGCCAAATTTTCTCCTGACGCGAAACCTATATTAAAATCCTTATACAACAAACATATAATACAGGCCGCTTTTCGGAAGAATGCACGAATACAGCAGTTCTCTGGCACTGGGTGACCAGATACGACAAGCAATGCCAAAAATTGTCACCCCACGGAAACGGAGTCGGTTCAAATTGACATGGGTGAGTTCATTCACGCGCAGCCTGTGGTATTTTTGCAGTGTTAATTGATTATCTCCTTAAAGAGCTTACGGAATGATGGTGAAAAATGCGGGTTAACGGAACTCCATACAGGTCCATTTGGCTTAACGATGATTGCTGGTCGGTCGATATCATCGACCAGACATACTTGCCGCATGAGTTTGTGATCCGGACGCTTAGGAGCATGGAAGATGCGGCCGAAGCCATCTCGATCATGCGGGTGCGCGGCGCACCTTTGATCGG
>JADFKH010000286.1 GCA_022565025.1 Pseudomonadota bacterium | reverse complement strand
AGACCCACAAAAGACTCAATCCTGCGTTACAGCCTTGATTAAGGGGGCGGCCATTAATTGCAGGCTGCGCCTTGACTTGAATCTTTTGTGGGCCTCTTAATCGCCACATAGTATAGGACACTACACTTGATTCCTGTTCGATGTTCCCTGATTTTATCGTGAGTTATGGGTCCTGTCAGCCGGGTTTTTTATTTAGGTTCCCCTGGGTCGATGTCGTACCAGGCGTTCAGATGCCGGATCAGTTCAAGCAGCCCATCCCTGCTCTTGGCGGAAAAAACCTGTGCCGTGGCACCCACAGGCAGCGACTTGCGAACTTTCAACAGGGTCGCTTGCGCCGGACCTCTCTTGAGCTTGTCCGCCTTGGTCAGCAGTACGTGACAGGGTACACCAGAGCTTTCACACCAGTTCAGCATGTCCTCGTCGAAGGGACGCAGGGGATGGCGGATGTCCATCACCAACACCACACCGCGCAGGCAAGAACGCCGGATGAAATATTGCTGCAAAACGCTCCGCCAATGCGCTTTGAGCTTCGCCGGAACCTTGGCATAGCCATAACCTGGCAAGTCGGCGATTCGGCGGTGTTCATCGATGTCAAAAATGACAATCTGCTGCGTGCGCCCGGGTGTCTTGCTGGTGCGCGCGAGTGACTTTTGGTCAGTCAGCCTGTTGATGGCACTCGATTTTCCGGCATTTGAACGACCGGCGAATGCCACTTCCATGCCGCTGTCATCGGGCAGTTGTTTCAGCTTATGGGCACTGATTACATAGCGTGCCTGCCGGTAGGGGTTGTAATTCACAGGCTTGGAGTTCACTTGATTACCCAGTGTAGTGGAACGTGGCCGTCGAAACCGCGATAATGTTGGGCCGTTAAGTTCCTTGAGACCCGTGTATTTTACGCAAAGATTCCAGGAGAACGCTAAATGAAGTTTTTCATTCGGGCCGCTGTCAGCATACTAGCAGTAATTAGTCTGCAAGCCCTTGCCGAGGGCGATGCTGCTGCTGGACAGGTGAAATCAGCCATTTGTGGCGCATGCCATGGTGCCGATGGCAACAGTGTCGTTCCGAATTGGCCGAAGCTGGCCGGCCAACACGCTGATTATCTGGTACGCCAGTTTACCTTGATCAAGTCAGGGGCCCGCACCGTACCCGAGATGGTGGGTATTGTAGCCAGTATGAGCGATCAGGACTCACGCGATATTGCCGCCTGGTTTTCTTCACAAACGAATAATGGGGGTGTGGCTGATCCGTCAGTAGTTGCACTGGGACAACGGATTTACCAGGCAGGTAACGTGGATTCAGGCGTTCCGGCCTGCATGAGTTGCCACGGTCCTGCCGGCGAAGGCAACCCACTGGCCGGCTACCCGGCCTTGGCGGGCCAGCACGCGATGTATACCAGCAAAATGCTGACCGGTTTCCGCGCAGGTGATCATTGGGGTGATGACGACAGGCCCAGCGTAGTGATGAGCGGCGCAGCAGCACGACTGGGTAGTGAAGAGATCGAGGCCGTGGCCAGCTACATCCAGGGGCTTTACCTGGATCTGGAATGAACTGATTTCTTGCATGACAGTCTTCTAATCAAGTTTCAGGCATTTGTGTTAGGGACATGGTTGAGGTTTTTGCAATGATCGGTATTTGCGGGAGTATAAAATGAAGAAGATTTTTATCCATTTCGTTTTGCTGATGGCAGCGGCCTTGTTGCTGAATGTGCCGGTACACGCGCAAAGTGGTTCATCGGTAGCGTACCAGGAAGGCCTGCATTACTTCCTGATTGAAGAGGGGACACCCGCGCCTGGAGACTCCGCGGAACTCATAGAAGCGTTCAGTTACATGTGTTCGCACTGCAATACCTTCGAGCCCTATATCATTAACTGGACAATGCGTAATGCTGACAACGTCAAGTTCAGCAGAATCCCTGTTGTTTTCGGCCGCAAAGCATGGGAGATCTACGCTCGTGCCTACGTGACTGCACAAATGATGGGTCTCGGTGATGATGCACACGCCGCCATGATGGACAAGCTCTGGAAAGAAAAAGCTGTGATGCGTTCCATGGATGATCTGGCCGCGTTTTACAGTGATTTCGGCGTTGATTCAAAGACGTTTCTTGCGACCTCAAAGTCTTTCGCCGTCGACGCCAGGATGCGTAAGGAACAACGCCTGGTCCAGACTTATGGCGTAAGCGCTACGCCTACACTTGTGTTGAACGGCAAATACCGCATTGCAGGCAACGCGGCCGTTCCAAGCTTTGATGTCATGCTCGATGTGGTCGACTACCTGATTGCTGCGGAGGCTGAATAGGGATTTTCCGGCCCTGAATTAAAAGCTAACCCGCATATTGCATGAGTTGCCGGAATTGTCGGTTGATTTCACGAGTGCAGCCTGGTTGATCGTGTGCAGAAGCATGGTTTTAGCCATGGTTCAAGCAGGATCAGCCAG
>JADFKH010000101.1 GCA_022565025.1 Pseudomonadota bacterium | reverse complement strand
CCGTCACAAAGTGGGGGTGATCAAGTCGCGCATTGGACTGGAGTCGGCAGCGATTGCTTTTGAGAGAGACGATGACCTGTTCAACCGGGTTAAGCAACAGCTCGAGCAAGAGAACATCCATTGTGTTTTGGTCGATGAAGCCCAGT
This sequence comes from Pseudomonadota bacterium, assembly GCA_022565025.1. Taxonomy (GTDB): domain Bacteria; phylum Pseudomonadota; class Gammaproteobacteria; order Xanthomonadales; family SZUA-36; genus JAJRRA01. Next base: position 9,455 of record JADFKH010000101.1, on the reverse strand, counting down.
TCCTGACCAGGGAACAGGTCTACCAGCTAAGTGAGATAGTCGACCGGCTCGCCATCCCCGTGCTTTGTTTTGGGCTGCGCACCGATTTCCAGGGCGAGTTGTTCCAGGGCAGTCACTACCTGCTCGCCTGGGCAGATCGGCTTGAAGAGCTCAAGACCATCTGCCATACCGGTAAAAAAGCGACCATGGTGGTGCGTGTCGATGATGCAGGTTATGCGCTCAAGGAGGGCTCACAGATCGAGGTCGGCGGCAACGAGCGCTACGTTTCGGTGAGCCGCAGGGAATTCAAGGAAGTCTTTTTCGGCGGCAAGAAGATCCAGCTGATCGACCCCCTTCAAAGCAGGCCCGCTGAGGACAGCGCGGCAAGCCAGAAAGAGCTGCTAGAATAGTTGCGTCATAATTCCACGGAAGAACCATGCGTTTCCTGCTCGTGCTGTTTGTTCTAATTTTGCTTGCCCTGGCCTGGTGGCCGGAACCGCCGACACCCGCCGTGGAAGACACCTTCATCGGCCCGCAAATCCAAGTGTTGAACAAGGCCAAGGACTTCGAGCAGGAGTACCTGGACGCACTGGACAAGAAAAAGGAAGAAATTGAACGCCAGGCCGACGGTGGAACGTAGGGAACGATGGCGCGAGACGAAGTCTTTGGCAATACCACCGCCAGGGGTGTTGATTTTCAATTCAACGAAGAAATCGTCAATGTCTTTGATGATATGTTGGTTCGCAGCGTGCCTTTTTATCTTGAGCAGCAAAGTTTGATTGAGGAAATTGCTCAGCGTTTCGCCTTGCCCGATTCTCTCCGCATGGATGAGAATTTTGCGCTGTTCAGGAGGAATGGCTTCTCCAGCGTCGAGACTTTTTTCCAGTGGTATAACTTTGCTGGGTTCTTGTGTGTCAAACATCCTACACCTGGCACGTCGGACAGTAAAAACTCGACCTCTGCCCAATCACCTTTTTTCTAATGCTTGTCCCGCACGCGAAACAGGGCACGGCTTCGCGGCCATACACCAACAATTCCTGCGCGAAATATCCGGGCCTGCCATCCGAGCCGGTGAAATCACGAAGAGTGGTACCCCCTTGTGCGATGGCACGTTCCAGGACATCACGGATCGCGGCAACCAGTGCCTCGTAGCGGACGGCAGATATCCTGCCTGCAGCCCGGGCCGGGTGGATGCCGGCCATGAACAAAGACTCCGAAGCGTAGATATTGCCGACACCAACGACGACTTTTCCATCCATTATGAAGTTTTTCACCGCCCCGCGCCGGCCGCGTGATTTCTGATACAGATAAGTTCCGGAAAAACTGTCTTGCAGCGGTTCCGGGCCAAGGTGGCGCAATAGCGGGTGTTCCTCTACGGGGGCTTTCCACCAGCAGAACAGCCCGAAACGGCGTGGATCGTTGAATCGCAGGCAGTGTCCGCTATCCAGCACGATATCCACGTGATCGTGTTTGCCCGCCTCGTCGTCTTCATCGCAAATACGCAGTGAGCCCGACATTCCCAGATGGATCATCAACCCGCCAGTCTCGAGGGCGATCAACAGGTACTTCGCCCGCCGCCGCAGAGAGCTCACCCGCTGCCCACAGGCCTGCTGTACCTCATCCGTCACCGGCCAGCGCAGGGCCGCATTGCGCACCCGTACTTCGCTGATAGTGCGGCCGAGCAGGACGGGGGAAATTCCCCTGAGGGTGGTTTCAACTTCGGGCAGTTCGGGCATTCAACAAATATAAAACAATGTTGGGCTGGTGGGCAGACCTGGATGGATTTTTGTGCCCAGAGGCTGTTACTATTTCGCTGCCTGAGGAGGGAGAGTAAACATGATCGTTGAACAAATTTGGACGGGTAACGCCTACCGCAACTTCAACTACCTGATCGCCTGTCCCGAGACCGGCGAGGCTATGGCCATCGACCCGCTGGATCACGAAAAATGCCTGGCCACGGCCCAGGCCAGGGGCTGGCAAATCACCCAGGTTCTAAATACCCACGAACACTTCGATCACATTGGCGGCAACTCAAAAGTCATCGCAGCCACTGGCGCCAAACTGCTGGCCCACGCCAATGCCAAAAATGCCATACCCGGTATCGACCGCGGCCTGAAGGCGGGAGATTTGATCAAAATAGGCAACACCGTGGAGTTGGAGGCGCTGGACACACCCGGGCATACCATGAGCCATGTGTGCCTGTTGTCGCATACCGAAACTCCGGCCCTGTTCTGCGGCGATACCTTGTTCAACGCCGGCGCTGGCAACTGTCACCACGGTGGGCATCCGGAGGAACTCTACGACACCTTCGCCCGGCAACTAGCCCAGTTAGCGGACAATACACTGATCTACCCCGGCCATGATTACCTGAGCAACAACCTGGGATTCACCCTGGATCGCGAACCGGACAATGAGCGGGCCAGGCTGTTGTTGAGCGATGTGCGCGACCAGGACCCCAACGCGGCGCTGGTCACTAGCTTGGGCCTGGAAAAGGAAATCAATACCTTCTTCCGCTTGCGCAATCCCTCGCTAATTGCCACATTGCGGGACGCCTTTCCCGACCTGCCCGAGCATCCCGAACCCCGAACCGTTTTTCTCAAGCTGCGGGAATTGCGCAATAGTTGGTAAGGGATGCCAAATCCTTCAATCACCCCGTCCCTCGACCAGGCCTGATAAGCGGGGACTCACGCGCAGGTTCTGGGGAATTCGATCAATGCCGATGCGCCGGTCCAGTTCCTCGTGCCAGTGGTAGATGCGCCGCTCCTGGTAATTCAGCTTGATTCCTTTGAAGCCCTTCGATTCCACCGATTTCTGAATTTTTGGCGCGAACTGAGTGTCCTCCGCCAGGATACGATCAAAATTCTCGATCCGCTGGTCCCAGAGCTCATGCCTGTGGCCATCGCCCCAGTCCGGCGAGAACCAGTGGCATTCGACGTACATGCTGCGCTCGCCGGTAGGCCAGAAATTGAGAAACGGCAGGCCGGTGGCGGCCACCGGTGTAATCAGGTTCGGATAAATGTTATAGGACACGTTGGTCTTTCTAGGCAGCTCGGTGACATCCTGGAACTCGATCATTCCACGGGTGCCGGGATCGACCCAATCTGGGTTACGATTGGGCGTGACCATCAGGGAATGGCCTCGCGGCCACAGGATGATGCTGGTTCCCCGGTGGTCCAAAAAGCGGTTGACCGTATGCTGGTGGATGGAGCCTAGGTGATAGACCTCAAGAAAAGCGTCGAGCAACACTTTGACGTTGCATTCCACTTCGAATCCATGGGTATCGATGTGGCGAATATTCTCCAGGTCGAATTGCTGCATCTGTGCCGCGATGGGCCCCAGCGAATCAAGCAGGGGCTCCGCTTGCGGGTCTTCATTGATAAACAACCAATTGCCGAGGGATTCACACCGCACCGGCACCAGGCAGAGGTCTTCGAAATCCAGGTCTACAAAATCGCGCCGGTCCCGCATGCCCTTCAGCCGTCCTTCAAAATCATAGGTCCAGCCGTGATAACCACAGGTGAAGCTATCCTTGGCCTGCCCGGACGCATCGCGGACTACCGGCCCGCCACGATGGCGGCAGGTATTGTAAAAGGCCCTGATCCGGTTATCCTCGCCGCGCACGATCAATATGGATGAACCCGATCTGTTCCACAGAAGATAGCTTCCGGCCCGGGGTATTTCGTCGCCATGGCAAGCATACAACCAGGACCTGCCCCACAGAAATTTCTGTTCAAGTTTCAGGAATTCCGGGTCCGTATAGCGGCCACCCGGAATCGGCGGCAGCGCAGGGAAATCATCGGGTGGCCCTTCACGTGAGTGCTCAAAGGCCAGGCTCTCGTATACACGGTCAATAAAGCGTTGGTCCATAGCATGCATATTGCCGCAGACTTATTTGATCTTCGCTTCCTTGTACATGACATGCTTGCGCACGACGGGGTCGTACTTTTTCTTTTCCATTTTTTTAGGCGTGTTTTTCTTGTTTTTATCGGTCGTGTAGAAGTGACCGGTGCCTGCCGAGGAAACCATGCGGATTTTTTCTCTAGCGCTCTTGGCCATGTTTCAAATCCTCCTTATACTTTTTCACCGCGTGCGCGCAGGTCTTTTAGCACAACATCGATACCTTTTTTATCGATGGTGCGCAGCCCCTTGGTGGACACACGAAGTTTCACCCAGCGGTTCTCACTTTCCACCCAGAAACGGTGGCGGTGAAGGTTGGGCAGAAAACGTCGCTTGGTCCTGATTTTAGAGTGCGACACGTTGTTTCCGGACATGGGCCGTTTTCCGGTGACCTGGCAAACTCGTGACATGGAAATTCCCGTGTAAACGTTGAAAAATCAGCCGCACTTTATACCGCATGCATCTGCCTGATGCAAGTTATTTTGCAGTTCAGGCCGCATATTATACCCGTATTCAGGATTCAGAGCAGGCCCCTCGCGGCCATTGAAACCGGTGCTCCTTCCCCGATCACGAAATGGTCCAGCAGACGGATGTCGAGCAGGGCCAGGGCGTCCTTGAGCCTGCGCGTGATGGCCTGGTCCGCCAGGCTGGGTTCGCTGTTCCCGGATGGATGGTTGTGTGCCACGATCAGGGCTGCCGCGTTATGCTTCAGCGCTTTTTCCGCAACTACCCTGGGGTAGACGGTAGCGCCGTCAATGGTGCCGTGAAAAAGCTCTTCATAGGCAATCACCCGGTGTCGCGTATCAAGAAACAGGCAGGCAAACACTTCGTTGGGATTGTCGCCTAGCGCGGACTTGAGGTATTGTTCCGTCGCGCCGGGACTTTCCAACGGATCGCTGCGCAGCAATACTTCGTGCAAATATCTTTTTGAGAGTTCCAGCACGGCCAGAAGCTGTGCGGATTTCGCCGGCCCCATTCCATGCTGTTGTTCCAGTGTTCTGCGGTCCGCCTGGAGGAGGCCCCTCAGACCCCCAAAATCCTTTAACAAAGCGCTGGACAGCTCGACAGCCGGGATGCTAGCGGACCCTGTACGCAGCAGCATGGCGAGTAGTTCGGCATCGGTGAGCGCCTTGATTCCAGCTTTAGCCATTTTTTCTCTTGGTGCGAGGTAGCCCATATCACCCTCTCGATTGACCGTGAAGAATCAAACTTTACGGAAAAAACCACTGAGTGGATGTAAGCTATTAGCTCGATCGCAAGAGGTAAATAGCCGCAAGCCGTGAAATCAGGCGACAAACCGGCAACGGTACAATTGTATTTCTTGCTAAACTTGGATTACTTTTGCATGTCATCGAAATTTCACAATAAGATCCTTCTCGGCGTGACCGGGGGGATCGCCGCCTACAAGTCGGCTGACCTGGTCCGGCGCTTACGAGATGCCGGCGCCGAAGTTCGCGTAGTCATGAGCCCGGGTGCATTGGCGTTCATTACACCCCTGACTTTCCAGGCAGTTTCCGGGAATCCTGTCCACACGCAGTTGCTCGATGAAGCAGCCGAGGCGGGCATGGGCCACATTGAACTGGCCCGATGGGCGGACCAGGTATTGGTGGCTCCGGCCACGGCCAATTTCATTGCCCGGCTTGCTCAAGGTTTGGCAGATGATCTTCTGTCCACGATTTGCTTGGCCACCACAGCGCCTGTCGCCCTGGCGCCTGCGATGAACCAGAAAATGTGGTCTCACCCGGCTACTTGCGCCAATTGTGCAACACTGGAGCTGCGCGGAGTACGCCTGATCGGCCCTGCAAGCGGTGCACAAGCTTGCGGTGAAACCGGGCCGGGCCGCATGGTTGAGCCTTCTGAGCTGGTCAAAGTCTTGGCTACACTCAGAGAATCAGTCCTGGCTGGGAGGCATGTGCTGGTGACCGCAGGCCCCACTTACGAGGATATAGATCCGGTCCGGTTCATCGGTAACCGATCGTCCGGACGCATGGGTTTCGCCATTGCGCAGGCTGCCCGTGATGCCGGGGCACGGGTCAGCCTGGTGGCTGGCCCCGTCGCTCTGGAGACGCCACCGGGCGTTGAGCGTACGGACGTACGCAGCGCACGGGAAATGCGCGATGTTGCGCTCGACCTGGCAGTTTCGGCGGATGTCTTCATCAGTGTAGCTGCTGTTGCCGATTACCGCCCAGCCAGGCCCGCCGCCCAGAAACTGAAAAAGGGCCTGCCAAAACAGAAAATCGAGCTCGTGGCCAATCCGGACATTGTTGCCGAGGTAGCTGCGCTGGAACACGGTCCGCTAACGGTTGGTTTTGCTGCGGAGACGGAAAAGCTGAAGGAGCATGCACTGCAGAAGCTTTCGCGTAAAAGCCTTGATATGATTGCTGCGAACCGGGTGGGCCAGGCTGGCTCTGGTTTTGACAGTGATCAAAATGAAATATTATTGATAACCCCGTCCGGGGAGCAGAATCTCGGCAAGGGCAGCAAACGGAAACTGGCACAACTTCTGATTGAAGCGGTTGCATCCAGGCTCAAGGACGAAGAATTTGAAAACCGTTCAGATAAAAATAATCGACCCGCGACTGGGAACTGATTTTCCCCTGCCAGACTATGCAACGGGAGGCTCCGCTGGTATGGATCTGCGTGCCTGCTTGGATCAGGTGTTGACCATAACACCTGGTGAAACCCGGCTGATTCCAACGGGTTTTGCAATGCACTTGGAAGACACTGGAATGGCAGCCGTGATCCTGCCTCGCTCAGGGCTCGGACACAAGCATGGTATCGTGCTGGGCAACCTGGTGGGGCTGATCGACAGTGATTACCAGGGCCAGGTATTTGTCTCGTGCTGGAACCGTTCCGAAGAACTTTTTAAAATAGAACCGGGAGCGCGTATCGCCCAGATGGTTTTTCTGCCGGTGGTACAGGTCTGCTGGGAGCTGGTTGAAGAGTTTCACACCTCTGACAGGGGAGCCGGGGGCTTTGGCCATACGGGTCACTCCTGACATGGGTGCAGGCAGGGACTCGCCGGGCACCACATTGAATGAACGGACTAAAACATGGACTTGAAGGAATCACTGCTACACTTTCTGAAGTTGGTTGAAAACAGGCAGACGGATTCACGGCTGCTGTTGGTAATAGGCGTCGTCGGCATTGCCATCATCGTGGCCACCGTGTGGCTCGCCGTTAATGATCGGCGTTCCCAGCAGGCAATTTCACAGTTAACTTTGCAACAGCAAGAGGTTGTAGATAAGCTGGCAAACCCAGTGCAGGCGCTGAAACGGGTAATGAATGATGAGCGGGTACAGGCCCTGGCGGTCCGGGCAATCGAGACCCCGGCTACTGTTGAAGATCTCAGATCCTATCTGAATGGGCGCATAAACGAAATCAACGAAGTCCGGGTATTTGGCAGCAGCCTGGCATCCATTGACCCCGGTGAGCTGGGATTGAGCGGCTATGCTGTTTTAGACATGCTGCTGAATTTGCAGCAAAACATACACCCCCAGTTGCAATTACATAATAGTCTTGTCCCACCACAGATGGTGGACGCGGCTCAGATTATGTCGGGGGATGATCTGGTGGGTTATATGGTCGTAACGCTGGAACCGGGCTACCTGTTGTCACACTTCAACCCGGATTATTCTCTGCTGGGCTATATCGGCCTTTCGCAGTACAACGGCAGACAGCCATCCAATATCCTTGCGGAATTGGGTAACCGATCCCTGGCGGGGCAAGTGCCAGAAAGGCAATCCGTCCCCGGCACCCTGTTTCGGATTGAATTTCCACACCGGCAATACACAGCGGCACTGAGCGGCAGCGGTATCTTGCTGGCCTTGTTGCTGGCGGGTGTTCTTTTCGTGGCCGTTGCCGCATTCCTGCATCGCTACAATCGCAGGCTAGAAAAGGCGCAGCCGGTGGCCACAGAGGGTACCGCCAGCGTGCTGGCTGTAAGGCCTGACGTTGAACAACCTGCTGCTCGAGAAATTGCAACTGCACCGCGTTCTGAGGACGAACAGCCCAAGGATACGCCGGATGTCATCGACAAGGAGTTTGAGCCCCCTCGAATGCGGCTTCGTTACGATATTGCCGAGCGGAAAAAAGAGGAGGAAGCCGACCATCAGCCGATAGACCTGACCGCGGGTATATTCCGTGCCTACGATATCCGAGGTGTGATTGGCAAGACGCTGGACGCAGGAATCGCCAGGCTGGTAGGGCAGGCGGTGGGAACTGTGGTGCTGGAAAGAAATGCCGGCCCGGCCGTTGTGGCCCGTGATGGCCGCTTGTCCGGACCCTATCTGCATCTCGCCCTGATGGTGGGCATTACGTCCACCGGTTGTGATGTGCTGGACATCGGTGCTGTACCCACTGGTGTGCTTTATTATGCGGCTCATGAACTGGCCGCCGGTTCGGGCGTGATGATCACGGGAAGCCACAATCCACCCGACTACAATGGTTTTAAGATCATGGTGGGCGGTGATCCGATCCACGGACAGGAACTTGCAGATTTTTACCGGCGCATTACCGAGGGGGATGTGCAGGTTGGTACCGGTACTGTGCGACGTGAAAACGTAGTTCCGCAGTACATCGAGCGCATCGCACAGGATATCCAGCTGGAGCGGCCGCTGAAAGTGGTGATTGACTGTGGCAACGGAATTGGCGGCGTGTGCGCCGCGGATGTTCTGCGAGCCATTGGGGCGGAAGTACTGCCACTGTTTGACGAGGTGGACGGTACTTTCCCGAATCATCACCCGGACCCGAGTGAACCGGAAAACCTGCAAGATCTGATCGAGTCCGTCCGTCTGATAGACGCCGATCTAGGTTTTGCACTCGACGGTGATGCGGATCGCCTGGGTGTAGTGACGCTGGCTGGAGACATCATTAATGCCGACCGGGTGATGATGCTGCTGGCCATGGACGTTTTGGATCGCAATCCGGGAGCCACAATAATTTACGACGTCAAGTGCACCGGGCACCTGGCTGAGGTTATTCGCCAGGCAGGTGGAATTCCGCTTATGTACAAGACCGGTCATTCACTGATCAAGGCGAAGATGAAGGAAATTGATTCACCTTTTGCCGGTGAATTGAGTGGACATTTCTTCTTCAAAGAGCGCTGGTATGGCGTGGACGATGGAATTTACGCTGCGGCCAGGCTGCTCGAAATCCTGGCCGCGACGGAAACACCACCGGAGGCTATTTTTAATGCCCTTCCGACCAGTTACAGCACTGCGGAATTGAAGGTGCAGATGGAGGAAGGAGAAAACTTCACCTTTGTCGAGGCGTTCAAGAAAGCGGCGCATTTTGATGGTGCCAGCATCAATACAATAGATGGAATCAGGGCAGATTGGCCCGATGGCTGGGGACTGGTCCGTGGATCCAATACGACACCGATCCTCGTGCTGCGATTCGATGCCGAAACGAAAGAAGCGCTCGGGCGCATCAAGACGGCATTCAGGTCGCAGATGCTGGGCGTCAAACCGGATCTCCAACTTCCGTTCTAGTGTACTGTCAAGCTTGTATTGTTGGGTTCAGCGAGTCGTGAAGCGGTTGACCGTTAGGCGCGCCTCGCCGGTAATGGCATGTCCTTA
>JADFKH010000100.1 GCA_022565025.1 Pseudomonadota bacterium | reverse complement strand
GTAAACGCTTGCCAGGTCGTTGCGTTGCAGGCCCAAATGGTTCCAGGCAAGACGCGAGGAGTGTGGTTTGGCTGGTTCAAATGAGTGACGAGCAACGCAGTATGGGGCCATTTGGGACAGCAACCCGGAGGGACGGGTCCCATTTTGCCCACTGCGGCGTCTCTCCTCACTAAAGTATATAGAATACATTACGCTTGTCGTTCCTTGCATTGAACAAAATGGGTTCCCGTCGCAGCGATCTGGCAAGTTTTAAGAGGCCCTAAGACATGATCAAAGTAATGCTGGTCGATGACCAGAACCTGGTACGCAAGGGTGTTCGCAGCCTGCTGGAGTTATCTGAAGAAATTGAAGTTATTGCTGAAGCTGTAGACGGCAGCGAGGCCGTCAGGACCATTCCGGAAAACCAGCCGGATGTTGTGCTGCTGGACATGCGTATGCCAGGACTATCGGGTCTCGATGTGCTCAAGGAACTTTCCAAGGCGGATAATCTGCCGCCAACCATCATACTGACCACCTTTGATGACCATGAGTTGGTGCTTGCAGGTATCAAGGCTGGCGCCAAAGGTTACCTGCTTAAAGACGTTTCTCTGGCCGAGCTCGTCAATGCCGTCAAAACCGTCGCTAAAGGGGGTACCGTGGTAAAACCTGCCGTCACCCAAAGGCTGTTGAAGGGGCTGGAGAATCTACAGACTGATTTCTCCAGCCTGGACCAGCCGGACCCGCTTACCGAACGTGAGACAGAAATTCTGCGCCTGATGGCAGGCGGCTACAGCAACAAGGAAATTGCCAATTCACTGGGTGTGGCCGAAGGCACGGTCAAGAACCACGTATCCAACATTCTTTCAAAGATGGGTGTGCGCGACCGGACACGGGCCGTCCTCAAAGCCTTCGAGTTGGGTCAGATTTAGTGCTCTAAGCTGTCTTGTCCAGATAATCGAATTGCCGCTTCAGGTTTTCCTTGCTGTCCGTGATGATTCGTTCCAGCGTTGCGATCCGCTCTCCCAGATCCCGCTCCAGTGAATCAACACGGTCGTTGAGTTCCTGAACCCGTTTGCTTTCATGGCGGGACCCTTTTTGCCGCCATGCACTGGCGGCGAGGCTCGCAATGGCAATCAAGGCAATAGCCGACCACATGCTCATACGGTTTTCCTCCTCTGATCATCTTGCTTCTTTATAGTTGGGGATTTCACCAACAAAATACCAGTGACAGAAGTCATGATCGTGGCACCCTGGGGTCACACACCACTGGGGGTCAGAGTAAAGTGCCAGAGTATTTACTCTGGCACTTTACTCTGACCCCATTCATTTGTTGAGTTCAGGCAGGCCTCGGTACAGGTCTAGTGCCTCCGGGTTTGCCAGTGCATCCGCATTGGTCACGGGTCGGCCGTGGATGACGTTGCGCACAGCCAGTTCCACGATCTTGCCACTGATGGTCCTGGGAATGTCTGCTACTTGCACGATACGCGCCGGCACGTGGCGAGGGGTGGTATTGTGCCTTATGGATTTCCTGATCCGGTCCTGCAACTCGTCCGTGAGCTCGATACCGTCGCGCAGATTGACGAACAGCACCACGCGGACATCGTCATCCCAATCCTGGCCCACGCAAATGCTTTCCAGTACTTCATCCAGTTTTTCCACCTGACGGTAAATTTCCGCTGTGCCAATGCGCACACCGCCCGGGTTCAGGGTGGCGTCGGAACGGCCATGGATCACGTATCCATCGTGGCGTGTTTTCCTGGCGAAATCACCCTGTGCCCAGACGCCTGGAAATTTCTCAAAATAGGCGGCCGTGTATTTGCTGCCGTCATCATCCCCCCAGAAATAGATCGGCATGGCGGGAAACGGCAGTGTACAGCAGAGTTCGCCGGTTTCATCGGTGTCCGCCACACTTCCGTCATCACGCCGTATCTCCACTGCCATGCCGAGCCCTGCACACTGAAGTTCGCCGCGGTGTACGGGAATAATGGGACAGCCCAGAGCAAAACAGGAAACGATGTCGGTACCACCGGAGATTGAAGACAGGCAGAGGTTGGGCTTGATTTCCCGATACACGTAGTCAAAACTTTCCGGAGACAGGGGTGAACCGGTTGAAAGTATCGTCACCAATGTATTCATCTGGTGAGTTTCACGCGGTTTGAGACCGGCTTTTTCCCAGGCTGAAATAGATTTCGCCCCGGTACCCAATACGGTCACCCCGAATTCGTCGATCAGGTTGAACATCGCTGCAGCGGATGGATAAAAGGGTGATCCTTCGTATAAAACCACGGTTGCGCCGACCGCCAGGCTGCTCACCAGCCAGTTCCACATCATCCAGCCACAGGTGGTGAAGTAACAAATGCGGTCGGAGCGCCTCAGGTTGGTGTGCAAGACCAATTCCTTGAGGTGCTGAATCAGCGTGCCCCCCGCACCATGGGTGATGCATTTAGGTACACCGGTGGTGCCGGACGAGTACAGGATATACACGGGGTGGTCAAAGGGCAGTCGTGCGAACTCGATCTCTGACGCATCGTTATCGATGAAATCATCCATCCATACCGCGGTATTGATTTTCTTCAGTTTCGCCTGCGGATTCAGGTAAGGCACCACCACCGTTTTGGCGATGGATGGAATGGCCTTGACGATGTTCCGGACCTTGTCCAGGCAATCAAAGGTCCTGCCGTTGTAGCTATATGCAGCGGCACAAAATAGTACCTTGGGCCGGATCTGGCCCAGGCGGTCGACCACCCCGGCGATGCCAAAATCGGGTGAACAGGAGGACCAGATGGCGCCGATGCTGGTCGTCGCCAGCATCGCGATCACGGTTTCCGGCAGGTTGGGCATGTAGCCGGCAACGCGGTCTCCGGTTGCGACACCCTGGGCTTTCAATGCGGCAGCTGTTTTGGCTACTGCTTGGTATAACTCCTGGTAGGAGATTTCTGTCGTCCCGCCTGTTTCGGACTTGAACGCGATAGCGGTCTGGTCGTCACGATAACGCAGAAGATTTTCAGCAAAATTCAGGCGCGCATCCGGAAACCACTTCGCGCCCGGCATTTTATCGATGTCAGTGACAACCCTCGTGCCGGGGTAACCCACAACTTCGCAAAACTCCCACACGGCCCGCCAGAATTCGGCCGGGTGTTCAATCGAATAACGGTGCAGGTCGCGGTATTGGCTTATACCAGGACCCAGCTCCTTGTTTACCAGCTCCATGAAACGGCAAATGTTCGCCGTCTGACGGCGTGCAGGCCCCGGGGACCAGATGGGATCACTCATGATTTAATCAAGCAGTTTTTCCAGTTCGGGAATGATCTTGAACAGGTCGCCTACCAGCCCGATATCCGCAATCTCGAAAATGGGTGATTCGGAGTCTTTGTTGATGGCCACAATGGTGCCGGCGTCCTTGATCCCGGTCACATGCTGAATAGCTCCTGAAATACCGAAGGCCATGTACAGGTCCGGGGAAATAATCTTGCCGGTCTGCCCGACTTGCATTTCATTGGGTACATAGCCGGCATCTACCGCGGCCCGCGAGGCGCCGACTCCGGCGCCCAGCTTGTCAGCCAGGCTGTAGATCACCTTGAAGTTTTCCTCACTGCCCACTCCGCGGCCACCGGAAACCACCCGTTGCGCGCTCTGCAGGTCGGGGCGTTCTCCGCCACCGGATTTCAGGCCCACATAACGTGTGTGCTTAACGGCGTTGCTGCTGGCGCTACGCACCTCAACAGATCCGCCTCCTGTGGTGGCGGCGGCTTGCCAACTGGCTATGCGCACGGTTGCGACTACCGTGGCGCCAGCGGGCACCTCGACATCGATGATCGCGTTGCCGGCATATATGGGGCGCTTGAACGAGGTGGGAGCATTCACTGCCATGATGTCACTGACCTGGTTCACACCCGCCAGGGCTGCGATACGCGGCATCAGGTCTTTACCCAGGGTGGTTGAAGGCCCAAGCAGGTGGCTGTATCCATCGGCAATGGCCAAGACTTCATTGGCCCAGTTGGCGGCAATCGGCGCCGACAGGTGTTCGGCGTCAACAGCGATCACCCTGGCAACGGATTCCAGCGAGGCCGCTTCCGCGGCGATGGTCTCGATTCCACTGCCAAAAACGGCGATATCGATGTTCCCGCCGATGGCCTGGGCGCAAGTGACACATTTGGCCGTGCTGATATTCAGTGACTGGCCGTCATGTTCTGCGATGATCAATATTTTGCTCATAGCAAACCCCTGTTTTTCAGTTCTTCCACCAACTGGGCGGCGTCTTCCACCATGATGCCTTGCTCGCGCTGTGGCGGCGGCGCATAGTGTCCGATCTCGAGGTTGCCTTCAATTGCAACACCGAGTTCTTCCAGGGATACGACATCCATGGGTTTGCGCTTGGCCTTCATGATGTCCGGCAGCTTGACGAAACGGGGCTCATTCAGCCGCAGATCTACCGTGACAACGGCGGGCAGATCAATTTCTATGGTTTCCAGTCCTGCATCGACTTCACGGACAACGGTGGCCGAATTACCGTTCAATTCGAGCTTTGAAGCAGAGGTCGCCTGTGGGCGCTCCCACAAGGCGGCCAGCATCTGGCCAGTCTGGCAGTTGTCATCGTCGATAGCCTGTTTACCGAGCAGAACCAGGCCCGGGTCTTCACGCTCGATGACTTTCAGGAATGCCCGGGCGGTGCTCAGCGGCTGCAGCCCTTCGGATGTCTGGATCTGGATCGCCCGGTCCGCGCCCATGGCCAGCCCGGTACGCAGCTGCTGCTGGCATTCGTCGCCACCAGCCGATACCACGATCACTTCTTCTGCGTTGCCGGCGTCCCTGATTCGCAACGCTTCTTCAAGCGCGATTTCATCGAAAGGGTTTACACTCATTTTGACACCATCGGTGTCGACACCGCTGCCGTCGGCCAGGACGCGGACGCGTACGTTGTAGTCCACAACGCGCTTGATGCCAACCAGTATTTTCATCGATATTTTAACTCCTTACATGTTTTGGTAATTTGGGCCACAACCGCCTTCGGGCGTGACCCAGTTGATGATCTGGTACGGATCCTTGATGTCACAGACCTTGCAGTGCACACAATTGGACGCGTTGATTTGCAGGCGCCTGCCGCCGTCTTTTTTCACCCTGTCGTCCGCAACCATTTCATACACGTTGGCCGGGCAGAATCGTGTGCAGGGATTGTCGTATTCTTCCGCGCACCGCGTGGTACAGATATCGGGTTCCAGGATCCTGAGGTGCACCGGCTGGTCTTCATCGTGCTCGGTTGCCGCGAAGTATACCGAAGCCAGGCGGTCGCGCGGTGGCAGGTCCCGATCCACCCACTTGCGGTCAGGGGCTGTGTAATCATCCCGTTTCTTCAGCGTGGAATCATCGTCGTGAATGGACAGCGTGGTCGGCAGCTTGCCCAGGGTGACGGTCTCGATCGCGGACCGGACAAACCCGCGCCAGAGTCCCGAGTAAAAAGCGGGCCGGATATTCCTGACCTTGTATAGTTCCCTGACGATTTCCGAATCACGTAATTTCGCATCAAATCCTTCTGCAGATGCGGTGTCGTTGATGTGTTCCGCAGCCATCATGCCGCAGCGCATGGCCTGGTGCGTGCCCTTGATCTTGGGTACGTTGAGCATTCCGGCCGCGTCACCGATCAGTAGCGCGCCGGGCATTTCCGTTTTGGGCAGGGATTGGTAACCACCCTCCACAATGGCGCGCGCACCCGAGGAGAGAATTTCGCCGCCTTCGAGCAGTTCATGCAACATCGGGTGATGCTTCATTTGCTGAAAAGCTTCAAAAGGCCTGAATGCCGGGTCCTGGTAGTCCAGTCCGGTGACAAAGCCAATCGCGATGCGGTCCTTGTCCAGGTGATAGATAAAACTACCGCCGTAGGTTTTTGCGTCCAGCGGCCAGCCGGTGGTGTGCTGGACCAGGCCCGGCTTCGATTTACCGGGTTGCACCCGCCACAGTTCCTTCATGCCGATGCCGTAGGTTTGCGGGTCACAGTCCTTGTCCAGTTCAAATTTCCGGATCAATTGTTTGCTCAGGTGGCCTCGGCAGCCTTCGCACAGGACCGTCATCGCTGCGTGAATTTCGATGCCCTGCATGTAGTTGTCTTTGTGCTTCCCTGCGCTGTCCACACCCATATCGCCGATTATGACACCACCCACTGCACCGTCATCGTTAAAGCGGATTTCAGCAGCCGCGTAGCCTGGAAAAATATCCACTTCCAGCGCTTCAGCCTTCTGCGCCATCCAAGCGCACATAGAACCCAGCGAAACGATGAAATTGCCGTGATTTTTCTGCTGGGGTGGCGTGGGCAGCCTTATTTTGCCTTTTTTCGTGAGCAACCAGAGTTCGTCTTTTGCAACCGGGATACACACGGGCGGTGGGTTTTCCCGCCAGCCGGGCAATAGCTGGTCCAGCGGCTCCGGTTCGATCACCGCGCCAGACAGGATATGGGCGCCGATTTGCGCACCTTTCTCGATCACGGCGACCATCAGGTCTGGTTTGAGCTGTTTCAGTCGAATGGCGCAGGACAGTCCGGCGGGTCCGGCCCCCACGATGATGACGTCATATTCCATGATTTCGCGTGCTGTCATCGTTTATTTTTCCGGGTGAGTTGCCAAAGGATCGAGACCGCATTATATCGAATATACTTCGCACAATGATATCTGCTAATACCAAACTTGGGCAGCGGCGCTTATGCGTTGCGCCCATGATGGCCTGGACGGACCGGCATTGCCGCTATTTCCACCGCATCCTGGCGCCATCAGCCCTGTTGTACACCGAGATGGTCACGACCGGAGCTGTTTTGCATGGTGACCGTAAACGTTTGCTGGGATTTAGCGAAAAGGAGCACCCTCTCGCACTGCAACTGGGTGGCAGCGACCCGGCTGACCTGGCTGAATGCGCCCGCATCGCACAGGCCGGTGGATTTGATGAAGTTAACCTGAACGTGGGTTGCCCGTCCAACCGGGTTCAACGCGGGCGTTTCGGTGCCTGCCTGATGCTGGAACCCGGCTTGGTGCGGGACTGCGTAGCCGCAATGAGGGATGCCGTTGAAATTCCGGTGACCGTCAAGACCCGGCTCGGTGTAGACCAGCAGGATAGTTACGCCTATTTCAGTGATTTCGTGAACGAGGTGTCCGGCTCCGGTTGCAGCGTTTTCATCATCCATGCGCGTAAAGCCTGGCTGTGGGGCGTCAGCCCGAAAGAAAACCGTGAGCTACCGGAACTGCGCTATGGCTGGGCTTATCGACTCAAAGCCGAGCGGCCTGATCTGCAAATCATACTCAATGGTGGGGTGACGACCCTCGCGGAGGTCAAGGAGCATGTGCAAAGACTCGATGGCGTGATGCTGGGCCGTGCGGCGTACCGGGATCCCTGGTTTCTGGCGCAGTGCCATGGCGAACTGTACGGTTCCACGGGGGTTGCCGACCGGGCAAGCGCGGTGCTCCTTATGAGTGAATATGCCAGGACACAGGTCGGGCAAGGTGTGCCGGTCAAGCATATCAGCCGGCACACGCTCGGGCTTTTCCATGGTCTGCCCGGCGCCAGACGGTGGCGCCGGTTCATCAGTGAAAATGCCCACACCGATGCCGCCAATGACCGCTTGCTGTTGCAGGCGTTTGATGCCATGAAAGCCTCTTCGGGCCGTCACGTGGTCTGAACCGAACAGGACTCTCCACTAGTTCAGGTGCGATTCAGCTAGTTCCTTTAGAATGGGCCAGGTAAAAACACAAACGGTGACAATCCGGGTGATTCGATGAAGCGGTGGTTATTCCACATGATCCTTGCCATGGTGCTGGCCCTGTCGGTGCCGGCGGTTTCGTTCGCGCAGACCCTGGATGAAGCCGCCCGCCAAGCGGCGCGGCAGCATGATGCCAAGGTATTGTCTGCACGCACCGTCCAGCAGGGTAAGAAACGCGTTCACGTGATCAAGCTGCTGACCCGCAAAGGAGTGGTCAAGACCATTCGCATAACGGTACGGGAACGTTAGACCGGCCCTGTCACCTTGAAGGAGTGCTCATGCGTGTATTGCTGATTGAAGACGATCAACGGCTGCTCGATACCCTGGCGACCCACCTGCGAGAAGCCGGTTACGCGGTTGATGCCTCGACCGATGGCATTGAAGGGCTGTACCTGGGTGAAGAATTTCCAATCGATCTTGCCATCATTGACCTGGGGCTACCGGAAATGCCTGGCCTGGACGTGATCCGGAAATTACGCAGCCGTGGCCGCGATTTTCCGATACTGGTGCTGACCGCCCGTTCTGAATGGCAGGACAAAGTAGCCGGGCTTGAAGCCGGCGCTGACGATTACCTGACCAAGCCGTTTCACATCGAGGAATTGATGGCCAGAGTCAACGCCCTGATGCGCCGCTCGGCAGGACATGCAAGGCCCCGCATCCAGTTGGGGCCCGTCACGGTGGATCTCAGCAGTCAACGCGTCTGGTTGCGGGGTGAAGAAATCGAATTGACCACCTTTGAATACAAGGTCCTGAATTATCTCGTTATGCATCCGGGCGAGGTGGTCACCAAGACGGACCTGTCTGAACACATTTACGAAGAAGACGCGGATCGTGACAGCAATGTCATCGAGGTGTTTATCGGCCGCCTGCGGCGCAAAATTGACCCCGATGGGACACTGAACCCCATCGAAACCCTGCGCGGCAGAGGCTATCGCCTGGCCCTGGAACCAGACCAGTGATCAACGGTAGGCGCGCTGCTACAGTTCGCGAAATTGACCCGCTGTAACAATCGTGCCTGAGCAGCCACCCGTTACGAAAAAACCCGTTACCCCGCCGCGTCCCTTCTCACTTCGTTTTCGCCTGATCTTGCTGGCCACGTTGGTGCTGGTGGTAGCGCTGGGACTGGTTGGCATGGCCTTGAACTCGGCCAATTACCGCAGTACGGTATCCTCCCTGCGCGCGAGGATGGAGTCTTATGTCTACCTGGTGCTGGCTGCCGTTGAGATGGATGAGCGCGGCGTCCTTCAAGTCCAGGATGAGCTGGGTGACCCGCGGCTCAGCCAGCCCGGATCGGGCATCTATGTGCATGTTCATGGCAGTGAAACGCACTGGGACTCGCCTTCCGCCCTGGGCCTGCGACTGACGGAACCACCCCGAGCAGACGCCGGCCAGGTTCTTTTCGCGGAGCCCGGCGGTGAGCAACCCTATTTTTCGCTCCAATACGGGGTGAGTTGGCAACTGGACGATGGCAGTATCCGGCCGGTCACCGTGTCGGTGCTGGTGGATGCCGGTGAAATCGAACAACAGACCCGGGCCTTCCGGCTCGGCCTGTGGCGCTCACTGGTCACCGCCGGCGTGATCCTGGTGCTGGCGCAGTTGCTGATGTTGTTCCTTGGCTTCAGGCCATTGCGCCAGGTGGCGCGGGATGTAGCGCGCATCGAGTCAGGCCGGGCGCCGAGGCTGGAGGGCAGCTATCCGCGTGAACTCGAACCCCTGGCGCGCAATGTCAACCGCCTGCTTGCAACGGAGAAAAGCAACCAGGAACGCATTCGCAATGCTCTGGATTCATTGGCGCACAGCCTGAAAACACCCCTGGCCGTCATCCAGACCGGCTTGGAATTGCACGGTGGAGAGGCGGCAAAACCCATGCGGGATGCCGCGGATGAAATGCATCACCTGATTGCCACGCGCCTGGAGCGGGCCCGCGCATCCGCGCGGCGCACCCTGGCAGAGCCCGTAACAGTCCGGCCCCAGGTGAAGCGGGTCCTCG
>JADFKH010000099.1 GCA_022565025.1 Pseudomonadota bacterium | reverse complement strand
ACAAACTTTATTTTTAGCAGGACCATTATTTTGGCCATAAGCTACTAAAATTGTTCATGATTAGGCATATTATCGTCCGCCTTCGTGCAATATGCGGGTTAACCTTCACCGATGTCTTCATTCCACAGGCCGGGGTTTGCTGCGATAAACTCTTTCATCAAGCGAATGCACTCGAGATTCTGCAAGACGGTGACGTTCACGCCTCGGGATTTAAGGAGCTCTTCTTCACCTGTGAAGGTCTGATTTTCCCCGATAACCACCGCTGGAATTCCATAGAGCAAGATGGCGCCGCTGCACATTGAGCAAGGCGACAGTGTCGTGTAAATCGTACACTCTCTGTAAACACTGGCTGGCTGCCGGCCGGCATTTTCAAGGGCGTCCATCTCACCGTGCAGAATCGTGCTACCGCGCTGGATCCTGCGGTTGTGGCCCCGGCCGATAATTTCATCTTGGTAAACAAGTACCGAACCGATGGGTATCCCACCTTCCGCCTGGCCCAGGCGAGCCTGTTCAATAGCTGCCAGCATGAATGAATCCATTGCCCTCACCTGCTGTGTTTGAAGTAAACCCGTGAAGAGTGATGCTCAGGGTACCATTCAGCTTGGGCAAGATGTACCCTGAACCATAGTCCCATATTCCATAGACTTGGAGATAACCCAATGAGCAGTCTGCTGATCAGGAACGGAACGATCGTAACTGCGACCGACCATTATCGGGCGGACGTCTACATCAAGGACGAAAAAGTCACCGCCATCGCCGAAACACTGGATGAAGGCGCCGACCGCACGATTGATGCCGGCGGTTGTTACCTGTTTCCCGGAGGTATCGACGCCCATACACACATGGAATTGCCCTTCATGGGAACCTTTGCCAGTGACACCTTCCATACAGGGACATTAGCCGGTTTACACGGGGGCACAACCACCATCGTGGATTTCGCCATCCAGACCCAGGGTGAAAGCCTGGAATCCACCATCCAGGACTGGCACAGCAAGGCGGATGGTCACGCCGTGGGCGATTACGCTTTCCACTGTGCGGTAACCGATTTCAACGAGGAAACCCGCAAGGAAATCCCCCGCATCATCAACCACCACGGCATCAATTCTTTCAAGACATTCATGGCCTACAAGGGCTTCCTGATGATCGATGATCGCCAGATGTTCGAACTGATGAAGGAACTGGTGAAGCATGGTGGCATCATCACCACCCATGCTGAAAACGGCGACATGGTGGACTACCTGGTACAAAAATTCCTGGCCGAAGGCAAAACCGGACCCCGCTACCATGCACTTTCGCGCCCGCCGATCTGTGAAGCGGAAGCCAGCGGCCGTGTGATCGACCTCGCTCACCAGGCACAATGCCCGCTTTACATCGTTCACATGACCTGTGAGGAATCCCTCGCCCGCGTCAGAACCGCCACTTTGCGCAACCAGAAGGTACACGCGGAAACCTGCTTGCAGTACCTGCTACTGGACGAGTCGCTGTATTTCCAGGATGGATTCGAGGGCGCCAAAGTCGTAATGAGTCCGCCCCTGCGCAAGCCCAAGGACCAGGAGGCACTGTGGGCTGCGATCAACCAGAACCTGATACAGCACGTTGCCACCGATCACTGTCCGTTTTGTTTGAATCAGAAAGAAATGGGCATCGATGATTTTTCGAAAATTCCCAACGGTGCACCAGGCATCGAGCATCGCGTCGAACTGATGTACTCTGAAGGAGTGCACCAGGGCCGTATTTCACTGAACAAGTTCGTGGACATTACATCAACCGGCGCTGCAAAAATCTTCGGGCTGTTCCCGCGCAAGGGAACCATCGCCGTGGGGTCAGACGCCGACATCATCGTCTTCGATCCGGAGGCCGAGCACACCATTACCGCCGATACGCACCACATGAAGGTTGATTATTCCATCTACGAAGGCTGGGAAGTCCAGGGCAAATGCCGAACGACCATCCTGCGAGGCACGGTTGCGGTGGATGAAGGCATTGCTTGTATCGGCGAGGGTTTCGGCAAATACCTGCCGCGCAAACCGTTCAATCCAAGATACTAGTACTCCCACAACGTGGAAATTTCGAGGATTCCGCCAATATCTGGGATTGAGGGGGAAAGTTATCGACGCAAGCACACTGCTGCTTCAGGTTGCTTCCAATGGGTTTTCCTTGCCATGCACCAGCCAGTCTGGGTACCAGTTATGGAATAGCGGCCTCATCCAGAAAGACGGTTTGAAAGGACGCCACTGCCCTTCCGGCTGGGCCAGGCGATCGGCCAGGGCGACCAGCACCCGGGGGTTAAAACCAAGGCCCAGGTGAGCGCCACCAACGTGGATATTTTCAACATCATAACGGTCGGAAAGTTCCACGGTGGCCTGCCAGGCAACGACTCCATCCCCTCGTGTATAAAGCGCAGTGGTGGGAACCGGGGGTGGATGTGCCATGTGCTGCAGAAATGCCTGTGGCATTTCCTCGTATGCAACTTCACTGAACATAGTGAAAATCCTGTGGATGTTGCTGGAACTGGGATGCCCGCGAAACGGGCTGCCCATGGTAACAACCTGGCGCACAACATCGGGCATTTCACGCGCAAGTTCGCGGGCATACACACCCCCAAGGCTCCAGCCAACCAGGCTGATCTTTTGGCTGTAACGATCGACCAACTCGCTAACCCGGTCCCGCATGCCATGGTGCAAATCGAGGCTGTAACCCATGTTGTAGCCCAATTTCCATCGATGGGCCCGGTAACCAAGCTGCGCAATATACTTTCGTAAAGGCTGGGTGGAACGGGAACTGGCAAGGAATCCAGGGAATACGAGAACCGGGTGGTTGTCGCCCTGGGGTAAAAACCTCCTAAGGCCTAACATCGGCACCATGGCTGCCGCGTCAAATACCGCCCTGCCTTCCAATAACAACAGCAGCATGGACGGACGGTGTGAATGATCGATCAGGTCTTTTTCCCCTGCCTTTTTCATTTTTTTCTAATCCTCGAGTGACTCAATGGCTTTATCCAGTGCCTTGCTTGCATCGCGAAATGCTTGCAATGAATCCGTAGAGTCTGGCGGTTCTGTTTCTTCGTCCGGATACTCAGCGGCCAGTCTAACCGGATCTGCCTGCCTGACTGCATTTTCCAGATCATCCAGGGAGCGGGAAATACAATCTACCATGCAAGCAGGATCCGGCACCACCTGCTGGCAGGAACTGATGCCTATCGATAAACGCCCATGGTAACTGAATATCACCAGGATCAGCCCCAGCCCATCGAGGATGGGCGCCATGCCAAACACACTGTGGATTCGTGCTCCGGCCACGTACAATGAAATCGGCGGTCCAGGGACATTGGTTATGGTCACGTTGAAAAATGGCCGGTGGCGCCCTCCAAGCCGGGTGCGTGTGTAAACGCGAGCCGCTGCCGCCAGTGTTTCGGAGGGCAGAAATTCGGTAATCTGGTTGGCAGGTAAAGCGCTGGCGTGAATTTTTGATCTTTGTGTGTTCGCCTTGATGTTCAGCAGCCGATCAACCGGATCATCCAGATCGGTTGCCAGGCTGACCAGCATGGCTGAAACCTGGTTACCGCTGCCTTCTTTGTCTTTTTCTGTGCGGACCGAGATCGGTGCCATAGCCACCAGTGGTTTACGTGGTAAAACCTTTTTCCCCAACAGGTAACTCCGCAGGCCACCGGCACACACGGCAAGAACCACGTCATTGATGGTGGCCCCGGGCACGGCTTTGCGGATGGCCCTGATGCGGTCAAAATCAAAATTCTTTCCCCAGAATGTCCTTTGCGAGGTAATCGGTTGGTTGAATATTGTCGAAGGAGCCGTCAACAGCCGGGGCGGCGAGTCAAGTTTTCTGAGCCTTTTGTCACTGTAGAGATGTGCCGTGCCAAGCGCAACCTTGCCGATGAAACCTGCCAGGTCGAGGGCTTTCTGACCTGCCCTGGACCAAGAGCGGGAAATAACGCTCAATGTGGACGGAAGTTCTTCCGGTTGCCAGTCATCTTCACCCTCGATCTCCCGGATTTCAGCCGTGGTGTCCAACAATGCGGACATCATTTCGGTGCCGGCCTTCCCATCCACTGCAGCATGGTGCACCTTCGTAATTAGAGCAAATGAAGCCTTGGTAATTCCGGGTACCGTATTGAGGCCTTCAACAAAAGTCATTTCCCACAAAGGCCGTTCCCGATCCAGCATCCGGCTCCAGGTATCCGCCGCCATTTTCATCAATTCCGCCATCCCGCCTGGCTCAGGTAGTTTCAACCTGGGCAGGTGGGTCTCCAGATCAAATCCCGGATCCCGGATCCAGTACGGGAAGGACAGATCCCAGGGTACTTCCACCAGGCGTTGCCGAAACACTTTCGAGCATTTCAGGCGGCTCTTAATCAATGAATACCAGGAATCGTAAGAAAAACCTTCCGGTGCATCACTCGCATCGATGACATACACACCACCGATCGCCATGGGGCTGTGTTCACTTTCCAGGTAAATAAAGGTCGCATCCAGCGCTGAAAGCATGTGCATAAATAGTTTACTCCGTGAGCATCTACATTTTTACCTGACGTTGTTCTCGCGGCGTTTGAACCGATGTCACTCAAGCTTGTGGAACTCATTTTAACGGGCTTCGATTTCGATATCCTCCAGATACACTATTTCGCAAGAGCCACTTCCCGTATCATCGCGACTGAGCGATGTTCTCCAATGCCAGCCCGAAGGGTGGTCGATATCCACCAGTCTCCCACGCAGCCGGACAATGTCTCCTACTCTTACGTCCTGCAACTTTTTCCTGATCCTGTTTTGGGCCGGAACCATGTGCATATTGCCGCTGTTTTGAATGATTTCCTTTTCCGATATGGGCGCTGGCAGCTCATACCGGGTGTAGTACCAGCGAGAACCCTGGCTGATCTCAATACGGTCAAGTACGGCCTGGTCGGACATCACACCCCAGCCAAGCGCCAGGTCCACCGGAGAAAGATCCGCCTCGGTTCCCCAGTTGTAGTCTTTCCGGGCCAACACCCGGGCGCGAATTTCGAATTCCGCGCGCGGCGTGAGTTCGTAGCCATCCATGGTGACAGAAGCTAAGCCCCGAACATTCACCTGTTTGGGTAGCTCGGATACCAACACGCCAGGCGGATACTCAATTTCACGCAAGGACCAGTCACGGTAGGCCATGCCGGCCAACAGGACCAGTACAACAAACAGGATCTTCTTTAGGTTGATGACAGACACCCTGGCTGCTAGCCCGAATCCTTCACGCAATATGCGGGCTAACTCCTTCACAGTGATGAAATTACTCG
Organism: Pseudomonadota bacterium; assembly: GCA_022565025.1. Classification (GTDB taxonomy): domain Bacteria; phylum Pseudomonadota; class Gammaproteobacteria; order Xanthomonadales; family SZUA-36; genus JAJRRA01. The sequence goes on along the minus strand of JADFKH010000099.1, from coordinate 4,482 downwards.
AAGGGTATAATAACGCCCCGTCAAAGAATACAGAAAATCACCAGAACCATGTTGAGTCTGAACCAGGTCAGTCTACGCCGTGGGCGTAAGATGCTTTTTGAAAATGCCAGCATCCAGGTGCATGCCGGGCAACGCCTGGGTTTGATTGGCAGCAATGGTAGCGGTAAATCTTCCCTGTTCTCGATGATACTGGGTGAATTCGAGCCCGACAGTGGCGACCTGCAGATCAGCGCTGCTGATAGGATCGCCCACGTCACCCAGGAAAGCCCCAACTCAACAAAATCTGCCCTGGACTTCGTCCTGGACGGTGATCGTGAATTGCGGGAAGTCCAAGCTGCAATTACAGCAAAGGAGACCAGGGAAAAGGAACGCTTTGAGGCGGGCGCCGACCTGCACCTACTGTATGAAAAATTAGAAACCATCGATGGGTTTACAGCGCAGTCCAGGGCTGCACGCCTGCTACACGGACTGGGTTTCTCCGATGACACTTTCCAAAAAGCCGTCAGGGAGTTCTCCGGTGGCTGGCGCATGCGTCTGAACCTGGCGCAATCGCTGATGTGCCGCTCAGATATCCTGCTGTTGGACGAACCAACCAACCACCTCGACCTACCCGCCATTCTTTGGCTGGAGCACTGGCTGAAACGTTACCGGGGCATTCTTTTGCTAATTTCCCATGACCGCGATTTTCTCGATGGGGTATGTACCCGTATCGCCCACATCGAAAACCGACAATTACGCCTGTACCCCGGGAACTACAGCCAGTTTGAGAAACAACGCACAGAGCAACTGGCGCAACAACAGTCTATGCATCAACGCCAACAAAAAGAGGTCAAACATATCCAGGCCTACGTGGATCGTTTTCGCTACAAAGCATCCAAGGCCAGGCAGGCACAGAGCCGTCTGAAGATGCTGGAACGCATGACACTTATCGCGCCTGCACACGTGGATTCACCGTTTCGCTTCCATTTCATGGAGCCGAAAAAGCAACCACAGCACCTCCTGAAACTGGAGGATGCTGAGCTTGGTTATGAAAATCCGGTACTCAGCGGTATCAAGCTGAGCCTCGTTGCGGGTGACCGCATCGGTCTGTTGGGTGAAAACGGTGCCGGAAAATCGACCCTGATCAAAGCTTTGGCCGACGGCAGCACCCTGCTCAGGGGCGAAAGACTGTTGAGCAAGGAGACAAAAATCAGCTATTTTGCCCAGCACCAACTGGACCAGCTGAACCCGGATAAAAGCCCAATCGATCACCTTCGCGACCATTCGGCGGGTGAACGTGAATCGGATTTGCGTAATTACCTTGGCCGGTTCGGCTTTGGCGGCGACATGATCTTCGAACCAGTGGCACCGTTTTCGGGTGGCGAGAAAGCTCGCTTGGTGCTGGCCATGATCATTCGCCAGCGACCCAATCTCCTGCTGCTCGATGAACCCACCAATCACCTGGACCTGGAGATGCGCCATGCGCTCTGCGTGGCATTGCTTGAGTACAGCGGTGCCCTGGTGGTGATTTCACATGACCGGCATCTGCTTCGCAGCGTGTGCGACGAACTCCTGGTGGTCCACAACGGAACCGTTGACCGCTTCAAGCAAACTCTGGATGACTATCCCGCATGGCTGAAAGAACAGCAGATCCAGTTAAAAGTCGAATCAGCCAGCTCAAGCACAAAAAACATGGATAAACTGCCCAGTAAAAAGCAGGCCAGACAGCTGGAAGCCCAACGCCGGCAGCGCCTGAAACCCCTGCTCGACCGGGTACGCAACATTGAGCAACTCCTGGCGGCCAACCGCATTGAACGTGAAATGCTGGAAAAGAGGCTGGCCGATGAAACGCTATACACTGATCCTGGCAGGATGGAAGAAATGACCGGCCTGATCAAGCAACGCGGATCAATTAAGACCTCATTGGAAAACCTTGAATGGGAATGGCTGGAAGCCAGTGAGGCGCTGGAGAAAATGTAGGAGCGGGCAGGAGCGGGGGTCAGGTTCGAGAACCTGACCCCAGTTGGTACCGGGCAAGTATTCCTTACCCGGTAACTAGCCCGCATATTGCACGAAGGCGGACCAGTGAATGGCAAAAACCTTTCGAATTCATAAATTTATGGCTGGAATAACTCTATTACAAAATTACAGTTAGTCCTATTCGGGTTCAGAGCGCATCTGGCTTTGCAGCTTGAACGATCCCCTTTAAGCCATAGCTAAAGCTATGCCTCTGCAGGCGATCGTCCAACCTGCTTTGCCAGCTACACTCTGAAACCCGAATCCTTCGTGCAATATGCGGGCTTGTGCCATCAGGCTGGATCAATTGTCAGCTTGAACTCCAGCAGCCTGCAAGAGAATCATTTCCTTGTTCTTGTCGATGGTGCGGATGCCGATACCCTTTACGTTAACGAGTTCGTCAACGTGAGTAAATGGGCCATTGGCCTGGCGATACTCAACGATTCGAGCAGCTTTAATGAGACCGACGCCATTGAGGCTCTCGGCTATTTCCTCTGCCGAGGCAGTATTGACGTTCACTGGTTCCGCGGCCCAGGCCAAGGATGCCAGCATGCAGGTGGCGAGTAGAGTAAGTAAAAATTTCATATCGGTTTCCCTTGTTTGAATTGATAGATCCAATTGCCCGTAAACGGGTCCCTTCCAATTGCAAGGACCAGCGTAGGCGGGAATCGAGGCGGGCGATAGTCGAAAATTGCTTGAGCTTGTGTAGGAAAACCACTCTCATGTTTTGAGAACACTCTGCGCTTAAATATACCCGGGTAAACATGATGACTCGCAATAGGTGTGGAAAATGAAAGTGAACCAGGATCTGATTGGAAAGACGATTAGCGGGGTTGTGGCGGTAACGGAGCCGGGCGAAAGTGTGCGGGAAATCTGGATGCTGCAGTTTTCAGACGGCACGCATGTGGAGTTCGTGTCCCCATCCGCGAAACGATCGTTGAAGCGGTCTGCACGCAGCGCGAAAGTTATGATGAACCGGTCTTCAAACGAGCTCCAACTAGCCCTGAACGTGGCCTGAAAACTTATCCACAAAGCTTGTGGATAACCCTGTGAGGAAAGTCCCGGCGCCACAGACGGCGTGCGAATCGCTCAAGTTTGATCAAAAATTGATCATATTAAAATAAATGTTTAAATACAATAACTTATAATTTTTCAAATTAAAGCCGTGCGGATGGATTGAGGTCCAAAACGTGTTATAAAAACAATCAATCACTTGTGTATAAATAATTCGAAACGAATCGAGGAAGTCGCTGTAACTTGTTGAAAAAATCCAGCAGGAGTCTCCTAAATTTTGCACTTCGCCGCAGCAACAAAAACTTTTGCAAGAGCTTGTTTGCGGGCGAGTGAGACCTTACAAATCCTCCAGGCCAATGTCCAACACCCAGGCTTCCAACTGGTCCAGTATACTGTGCGCCTCCGGCCCACTTTGCTTCAGTTCCCTTGCCTCGGCCATTTCCTGCCTGAAATCCCTGAGGGTGAAATGTGAAGAGTCCCTGGATTCGATCAACCTCGCTTTGCGGTCTTTCTTCCACTTGTCTGCCTCTTCCACCGAAAGTGTGTCGGGATAATTCCTTGCACGGTAACGGAACAGCATCAGGGGCAAGCGCTTATCCTTGAAGGACCACGATTGACCGCCGAGTTTGCCCGCCGGCGTCGCGAGAACCTTTTTCATCAAGTGCTTGTCGGCTGGTGAGAAAAACCCGCCAGTGTAAATCATGAAGTCGGGATCGTTCGTTTCCTGACTATCGGCGTATGAAGCGGAAAATACTTCCGCCACCTTATGCCGGATCGGCGCCAGGGATGCAATTAAACTGGCGGCATGGCGACGGCACCGATCCGGATCCAGTTGGATTCTTTGCAGGTCCACGCCCTTGAGCGTTGCGACTGGCGCCACCATGGGCACATGATTACTGTGAATCGCCTTCAGCGGCAGTCTCTCGACATCTTCCGGCAAATCTGCAGCTGGAGTAAACACCAGGTCTTGAATCACCTCAGCAGGCTGCTGGATGAGCGGAGTAGGATCGGCCATCAGGTCAAAGACAATGACTGATTTGGGCCGGTCGGGCATCACGGCAAGCGGCAACACCAGCGTTGTGCAGCCACGCTCTGCCGATATCTTTGAAGACGTGTGCAACAGCGGACTGGGATCAACCGGGTCCAGCAGGTTCATGACCTGCTTTTGATTCCTCAGACTCAGTCCCCAGTCAAACAGGCGCGGCTGGATTTTCCTGAACAATCGTGCGAGGTCGATGGTGGCACGCACATCCGCCAGGGCATCGTGCGCACCTTCATGCGCTATATCATTCGCCGCGCTCAGATCCTCGAGACGGAAACTGGGCTTACCGGCTTCGTGCATTGGCCATTGGATTTCATCCGGACGCAAGGCATAGTACATGCGTGCGAGATCAATGAGGTCCCAGCGGGTGTTGCCATTTTTGTATTCGCGCTCATAGGGATCAAGCAGGTTACGGTACAGCAGGTTTCGCG
>JADFKH010000098.1 GCA_022565025.1 Pseudomonadota bacterium | reverse complement strand
AGAACATATAATCAATCCTGTCGCTTGGCCATTGCACTAGACATCATCGGGGAACGATGGACGTGGTTAATCCTGCGCGCCCTGTTGACCGGCCCCAAGCGCTACGGCGAAATCCAGCAACAATTACCCGGCATCGGCACCAATCTTCTGGCGGATCGACTCAAAGCGCTGTGTGAAAACGGAATCGCCCGCAAGTCGGGCACAGGACGCCAATCAGCCTATGAATTGACTGAAAGCGGTGAGGATTTGCGGCCGATTACCCACCAGCTGATTCGATGGGGCCGGCAGTTTTGGACGAGCCAGGGGTCACCAGGCGAAAATTCGGCCATCAGCATGCCGGAATGGGACATGCTGGCAGTGGAAGCCGCTTTTCTGCCGGAAAAAGCGGCCGGCATCCAGGCCGTGCTGCAAATCACTCTTTCAGGCTTTAGCTTTCACCTGCTGATTAAAAATCAGCAATGCCGGGCCGTCATTGGTCCAGCCATTGCGCCGGACGTCAGCATCACCTCGGACAGCGCGACCTTGCTGGCCATCGGCCGGCAGGAAACATCGGTCGCCAGTGAAGAAGAAAAAGTCAGGCTGAAAATCGAAGGTGACCGGGAAATGTTCAAACTGCTGTTCGACCTGTTTGACAGCATCTAGCCCTGGTTTAAACCCCATCTATAATCGGCAGCGGTGGGTGTCGCGCCCAGGCTGCAGCCGCAGACCATAGGAACCCGCCAGAAACAGGCTTTGGTTTTTACTCTGATCCCAACTACCAGGTCGGGTATTCGTTGAACCCAGGCAGCTCCGTCCCGTCGCAGGACCAGGCCGCCCGTGAGCTGGTAAAAATCCTCGCCTGGGGCACCAGACCCGGTTCCTCATCCAGGGAACCCGCCGGAATTAAGACCATGCCAGTCTTTGCAAAAAAGAGCGGCATCCTTGAGCCGCAAATCCGGCAGAATGTGTTGGTGAACCGCTCGGCGTCCGGCAGCTTGTAGCTTATCAATTGATCTTCACCACTTGCCCAGTCCAGCGTGCCATGCAGGAAAAGGTTGCTGACGTGACCAGTGCCCGAGGCCTTGCGGCAACGCTTGCAATGGCAGTGGTAGAAGCGCTGCTCCTCGCCTGTGGCGGTGTAACGCACCGCACCGCAAAGACAGCTGCCTGATAATGATGATGTGCTCATGGTTTTCCGGCTCCCTGAGGGAATTCTTTGGTGGATTCAATAGAGGAAGATTATTTTACCGTCTTTCTGCAAAAATCTCGACGCCAGACCAACTGATTACGCTAGTATCGGCGATCTAACGAAGCTGACTGGACGCCAGAACCATGACCCTGCCACTGATCGGTCCGGACCAAGATTTTGCTCTCTGGGCAGTATTGATTGCGCTGGCGGCCTTCGGCTTCTGGTGCGAGCGATTCCCCTGGGGCAGGAAATACTCAGGTGTCATGCTGCTGATGACTGCTGCAATCGTTCTAGCCAACCTGAAAATCATCCCGACATCGGCGCCTACGTATGACGTGGTATGGAACTATCTGGTTCCCATAGCCATTCCGCTGCTGCTGTTTCAGGCGGATCTCAAACGCATCGTACAGGAATCCGGTCCAACCCTCCTTGCATTTGTTATTGGCAGCGCGGCTGTGGTGGTTGGCACGTTTGTCGGGGTGTCACTTTTGGATCTAGGACCTGATGAAGCTGAACTTGCTGGTATTTTTACCGGCACTTACATCGGCGGTAGCCTCAATTTTGCCGCAGTCGCGCAAGCAAGTGGCATGCAGGACGGCAGCATGCTCGCAGCAGCTGTCGCGGCCGATAATGTGGTAACGAATTTACATTTTCTCCTGATTATTTTGCTTCCGGGTATTGCGTGGATGGCCAAAATTTATCCGACGCATCATATGGATAACGCAGAACAGTTTTCTAGCGAGTATCGGGTCAGCGTACATCGCATTGCAGATCTCGATATCGCCGGTCTTCTGGCAGCCCTGGCGCTTGCGTTTGTACTGGCAGCCCTGGGAAAATTGCTGGCGGAAATCGCCACGGTACCTCAGTTCGCAATCCTCGTAACGACGGCGCTTACACTGATGGTCGCCACCTTCGCGCCGCGGCAGATAAGCAAGCTTTCAGGTCACAGCGAAGCCGGTAACGTGCTGATGTTCATCTTTCTAGCGAGCATCGGAGCAACGGCGGATGTATGGCAACTTATCGACATTGGACCGGTATTATTTGTTTTTGCGGCGATCATCATCATCGTACACCTGTCTATCTTGTTCAGCCTTGGCAAAGTACTGAAACTTGATCTCGCAGAACTCGCAATGGCATCAGCCGTTTGTATCGGTGGCCCCTCGTCTGCCGCCGCACTTGCCTCGGCGAAAGGGTGGCACAATCTGCTGATTCCGGGCGTGCTCGCAGGCTCGTTTGGTTACGCGATCGGCAGCTTTATCGGTATCACCGTGGTTGAATGGCTGCGTTAGCCAAACTTCCATTCAGGTTGGGTTAAGGATCTGCAGCTTAGGATGCTGGTAATCAACCTAGGAACGGATGTACCCATGCGAAAATTCATATCACTGCTGATCCTGCTCGGCCTGATTGCTGGCCCGGCGTTGGCCAAAGACACCACTGCCCTTGACGAGAAGTATTACTTCGACAAGCTGGAAACGGTCGATCGCTTCCATAACTGGTCAATCAATGGATGGAATGTTATCGATCAGCGATCTCTGATTGTACATACATCGCCATCCAAGGCATATCTCATAATCCTTGACAGACGCCTGTGGGATCTACGATTCACCGAGACAATCGCCATTTCTTCGACGGCTTCGTCCATTCATGCAGGATTTGACACCGTACACGTTATCAACCGCCACGGCACATCAACCGCCACGGTATCAACATCCCGGCAAGAATAGTGAAGATTTACCGTTTGGAGGGGAAGGAACAGCGCCGCCAGGTCAGAGATCAAATACTGGATTCATGAAGCGCGAGTAGCGGTTCGGCCCTGGTAATTCAATTCAGGGAATAATGGCGCGTCCTATCGTATTTGCATCAGTGCCAAACCAGATCTCCTTGGTAGCTGAGTGATAATACATATGTCGAATACTATTGCCACCACTGGGTATAACAGTCTGGCTGAAAAAGATCTTTCTCCTTGTATCAAATCCAATCAAACGATTCGGATTCAGGCCCGTTTCAATAAACCACAGTCGATCCAGATCATCTACTATCATGCCGTAAGGTCGTGATTGTTTTTTACCCGGCATCCGCCATTCTTTAATTTCAGTTGTCCCAGGATTGTATTGTCCAAGATAGCCACTCTTATAATCGACATACCAGACAGTATTATCGGAAGCCACTGCCAACCTCCTGGGTAACGTTTCCGCACGAGGTAATTCTATTTCTTCAATGGCAAACGACTCTGGATCCACTGTGGCTAATTTATTAGTACCGAACAAGGCAATCCAGGGTCGATCATTGGAATCCATCCTGATCCCATAAGGACGTGCCCGTGGCGTGGGTACTTCAACCCCCTTAACTTTCCCGGTCATTACAAAAAGCTTGCCGATATAATTACTTTGCTGTGCGGTAAACCAGATATCACCTTTACTATCGAAGACCAATGTATGCGGATCGCGCACAGCATCATTTGGCATTGGATATTTTTTAATCTCACCAGTCGCAGGATCCAGGCGACCAATATAGCCAAGCGTATTACCTGCATACCAGACCATACCGTGATCATCGATGATCAAATTATGCGGTCGTACATGATCTTCCATGTCATATTTCTTAAACTCACCAGAAGAAGGGTCAAACATCGCGATATAGGCGCCAGCCTGCCCGCAAAACCAGACCATTCCATCCGGGGCGACATATGGGTCACGCGGCCGAGAATTTTCATAAGGTACTTGCCATTCTTTTATATCTACCGTCACCGTCCCGGCCAAGACTGCTTCCGCAAAGAGTAGAAATATAATTAATAAACGATTTAGTTTCATCTGAGATAAACCTGATAACCTGCTCATTATAGCCACTATCTTTGCGGGGTTCTTGGGCAGTAGCTATGCGCTACAGTCAAATAGACCAAAATCATGCACGATCTCTCGGATCATTATCGCAAAAAGGGTTATTGGAGAGACCGGCTGCTGACAGACTTTCTGCGCCAAGCAGTACGACAATCCCCGCAAAAACTCGCCGTTAAGGATGATCGATTCGGCAGCCTGAATTACCAGCAACTGGCATCCCAATCCTGGCTTCTGGCAAGTGCACTGCGGGCAAGTGGCATCACACGGGGTGATAAATACATCGTGGCGCTACCCAATTGGCAGCAGGTACCCGTATTTGTTCTGGCGCTCAATTACCTGGGCGCCATCGGCGTGCACATGCCCATTACCGGTGGCGAACATGAATTCGCCGGTGTGCTCGCCGTCAGTAAAGCACAAGGCATCGTCGTGCCGGAAGTCTTTCGAAACAAGGATTTCGTGGCATTGATCGATCGCGTGGCCGAAAAAAAAACAAGCCTTACCTTGCGTGTAGTGGTCGGATCAAAACGGCACAACCCTGGGTGGCTGACCCTGGATGAACTGCTTGCCCGCGGCTCGGCTAAGCAAGCGGAACCCGAGGCGCAGCCAACGGCAGAGGATCTCACCTGTCTGTTGTTTACATCCGGGTCTTCCGGAACCCCAAAAGGTGTGATGCACAGTTCAAACTCAATCGGTGCGATGAATACAACGGTGGCGCCGATATACGATCTTGGCGCAGACGATATTATATTTATGGGTGCGCCGCTTGGATTTTCCGCGGGTTATGTTCATGGTCTTCGCCTGGCAATCTACCTCGGGGCAACCCTCATCCTGCAAGAAGCCTGGGACGCAGACCGCGCCCTGGAAACCATGGTCCGCGAAAAAGCCACCTTCACTTTAACCACTCCAACGATGCTCAAGGATTTGTTCGACAGCGAACGGTTTGCACAATTGAGTGCGCAGTTGTCGCTGCGACTGATGCTCTGCGGAGGCGCCTCCGTGCCCTCGGAACTGTTGCAACAGGCACACAAAAAACTGCCGAAAACGTTTACTTCGGTACTGTGGGGCATGACCGAGGGCATTGGCACTGCCTGCCGGCCCGGCACACCTTTGAATCGCGTCGCAACCACGGATGGTCAAGCCTTTCTGGGTACTGAGTTGAAAATCCTCGGGCTGAACCAAGAACAACTCCCACCAGGGGAGGAAGGTGACCTGGTGATGCGCGGACCACAACAGTGTTTGGGTTATTTTGAAAATCCACAATTAGACCGGGAGACGTTTCTAAAGGACAAATGGTTTCGCACCGGTGACCTGGCAGTGATGGATGCAGAGGGATATGTCAAGATCACCGGCCGGCGCAAAGAGCTTATTATCCGTGGCGGCGCCAATATTTCACCGCTGGAAATTGAGCAGGCATTGTTTGGTGAACCTGGTATTGGCCAGTTGGCAATCGTCGGCATACCCGATAAACGCTTGGGCGAGCGGATTTGCGCGTGCGTGGTGGCGGATCCCGGCGGAGAAAATCCAACTCTGGCTGATCTGGTGGCGATCACCCGCAGGAAGGGATTGGCGAAGAACAAGTGGCCGGAGCACCTGCAAATTATTGAGGCTCTGCCCATGACTTCCGCTGGAAAACTCAGGCGTTCAGTCCTGCAAGCTGAGGTCATTAGAAAAATAGCAGATGCGTCTCTTAGTTAACCCGCATATTGCTTACAAGTTCCACGCTCTCACAACATGGCGCAGACCGCCTTTTTCTGGGTGTAGAGATCAAGGGCATCATGCCCCATCTCCCGGCCCCAGCCTGACTGCTTGTAGCCGCCAAAAGGCAGCGCAGGATCAAAGATGTTGTAAGTATTGATCCACACCGTACCTGCTTTGAGCTTCGCCGCTATTGAGTGGGCCATGCCGATGTCCCGGGTCCAAACCCCGGCAGCCAAGCCATAGTCAGTACCGTTGGCTTCTGCGATGAGCTCGTCATTCACTTCCTTGAATGGAATGGCAGCGACCACGGGGCCGAAGATCTCCTCCTGAATGACCTTCATATCCGGCTTGGTGTCCACAAACACGGTGGGTTCAACGAAGTATCCTTTACCACCGCTCTTGTGGCCGCCCACGATGGCCTTCGCCCCTTCGGCGGCGCCTGCGTCGAGATAACCGCACACCCGATTGAACTGAATCTCGGACACCATCGGGCCCATCTGTGTATTCGGATCGAGCCCGGGACCCAGTTGGATGTTCCTGGCTTCGTTAGCGACACCTTCTACGACCTGGTCGAATATATCTTCTTGCACGTACAACCGGGACCCGGCGCAACAACATTGCCCGTGGTTGAAAAAGATCGCGCCGGCAGTACCGACGATGGCTGACTCCACATCAACGTCACTCAAGACGATGTTCGGGGACTTGCCTCCCAGTTCAAGGGAAACCTTCTTCAGATCATTCGCGGCCGCCTTGACGATCAGCTTGCCAACTTCTGTCGAGCCGGTAAAAGCGATCTTGTCAACCCCTGGATGGGCCGCCAGTGGCGCACCCGTCTCTTCACCGAAACCAGTGACGATATTCACCACCCCGTCGGGGAATCCCGCTTCCTGGATAAGCTCACCAAGAAGCAGAGCGGATAACGGCGTCTCCTCCGCCGGCTTCAGCACCATCGTGCAACCTGTGGCCATTGCTGGAGCGAGCTTCCATGCGGCCATCAACAACGGAAAATTCCACGGGATAATCTGGCCGACAACGCCCACCGGCTCGCGCAGTGTGTAGGCGTGGAAAGTGGCCCCCGGAGCATAGGGCACCGATAGGGGGATGGTGTTTCCCTCCATCTTGGTAGTCCATCCGGCAAAGTATTGAAACGTATCCGCAGACAGTGGAACGTCGGCAGCACGAGCGATCACAATGGGCTTGCCATTGTCCAGTGACTCAAGTTGTGCCAACTCTTCCAGGTGCTCGTAAATGAGATCACCCAGCCGCCAGATCATCTTGCCTCGCTCTGCTGGAGTCAAGTCAGGCCAAGGTCCACTCTCAAACGCCCGGCGGGCAGCCTTGACGGCTCGGTCTATGTCTTCGGCATTGCCCTCCGCCACATAGGCGATTACCTCCTCGGTTGCCGGATTATAGACGGGAAACGTTTTTCCTGAGGCGGCTTCAACCCATCGTCCACCGATCAGGTGCTTGCGCGGTTCCGCCACAAAGGAATTAACGGTATTTTCTAATTGAATTACATTCGCTGCTACACTCATGCTAGCCTCCAAATTTCATGATCTCTAACCAGTTACGCTGCCGCTCCCAATCACGTGATGGAATACTCTATTGCTCAAAACGAATTGGTATAATCGGTAAATCTACTCCTTATACAATGCAAGATAAAGAAAATACTGATTCGGCCGTCCAAGCAGCCATTAATCAGTCCCTGCCCGCTGGGTAAGAGATGCCGTGTCGGTTATTCCTCCAACCAAATCTCTTCCACCAGCATTTGAAGTTCCTCCACCTTGTTGTCAGGCGCGATGCCCGCTGAGATCAAGTCTTCAATTTCATAAGGGTCGCTGGTCAGCTGATAAAGCTCCAGATTTCCCGCCTCGGATTCCAATAGCTTGTAATCACCATCCGATAGGGTCCACTCGTAGGACTCATCCATGATTCTCTCTGAATATTGGAATGCTCTTTCGCTCTGTGGTTCTCCGCTTAGCAGGCCTGCGAAGGAGGTACTGTCATTCACCTCGCTGACGTTCACGCCCGCAAGCGAGGCAATGGTCGCGAAAATGTCCGTGGTATTGACCAAGGCGCTTTCACGATCTCCGCTCCGGGAAACGCCGGGACCTGACACCAATAGCGGCACATTGATGCCGCCCTGGTAGAGCGAGCCTTTTGCTTTTTGCCTGGTATACGGGGCCTGGATTACCTGCGCTGGCGTACCGTTATCGCCGATGAAAATAACAATCGTATTGTTTCGGGTCTGCTCGTCCATGGAATCCAGCAGCCGGCCCAACTCGGTGTCCAGTGCTTCAATGGCAGCCAGGTAATACGGCAGCGGATTGTTGTTGATATCCTCTACAGTGCCGGACAGCGCCTGGTAGTGAAGGTCGGCTGGTGGCAGATGGAAGGGCGTATGCGGCGCGGTAAAAGCAAGCCACAGGAACCAGGGTTTGACCTGCTGATCTACCCAGTCGATGGCCAGATCCGTCAACTTGCTGGTGACATATTCTGTTTCGCGGGTCTGTTGTCCATTGATCGTCAGTATCCAGTCTTCATAATCAGGGCTAACCGTGAGAATCCCGGCGAAATGGCTGATGCCAAGATCCATGGGATGGTCCGGATTGTCGTTGGGCGCCAGGTTCCATTTGCCAATGACAGCGTCTGCATATTTTCCTGGCAGATGCTGGTTTATGTAGGTTTGCAATGAAGTTTCTGTCATCGAAAGCACGTCGCCAACGCTGATCACGCCGGTACGGAAGGCATACTTGCCGGTCAGGATACTGGCCCTGGTTGGGCTGCAGGAGGGGTAGGACCAGGCATTGTCGAAAACCAGACCCCGCTGGGCCAAAACATCCAGCTCGGGCGTCAGCGGAAGGTTTACCGCAATGTTGTACTGATTGGAGGCATCCAGCCCCAAATCGTCGGCGATCACGAGAAGAATATTTGGCGCAACCGGCTCTTCGCACACGGGATTACCCAGATTGGTCAGGCGGGTCATTGTCTGTTTCCCACTACCAAATACAAGCGAATCTGTTACATAGTCCAGCTTGCCATAATCGCAACCCAGTTCGATGTCCATGCTGCCCCATGGCTCTACAAGGACTTCGTCGGGGTCAAATTCCGGCCCGAAACGGCCGCCGGAGGTAATGTACATATTTGCGATGCTTATCGTGTCCCCGAGTGACTCTCCGACACCAAAAAACCAGGCAGGGTTGCCGGCGTCGTCATAACTGAACCAGTAAACCAGGGCCTCTCCATCGCCAATCATTTCTACCGCAATGCCCTCTCCCACATGCGTGTTATCAAACCACGAACCGGAATGCGGAGAAGCCTCGGTGACTGGTGATGGACATTCCATTCCAGCCACATGAGTAAGGCGAACCAGTAACTGGCTTCCTGTCAGGCCATCGACGGTATATTGCGCGATTGCCTCGGAACAGCTGGCCCAGCTTATTGTCAGGTCACCAACATTCGACAGCACAACGTCTTCGCTATCGAATTCTTCTCCAAACACAGCCCCTGAACCCGCCAGCAGTTCGCTGAATACCGCCGTATCACCCACCATTTCACCAACGCCAATAAACCAACGCTGCGCGCCGGCTTTATCATAGGTAAACCAATAAACCACCGCACGCCCATCCTCGAGAATTTCCAGGACAAATCCTTCCCCCGTGTGTGCCAGGTCGTACCACGTGCCACTCAAGCTGGAGTCGGTAATCGTCTGTGCATGCAACGGCAATGAACCCAATGCAATATGGGCCAACAGGGTAAAGGTAAAAGTAAGGAACAACTTCTTCATTGCTTAGTTCTACCTGATTAGCGCGATACCTCAGCCGAGTCTCAGGATTTGAGAATCGGAGCGTGTAGGTTGAAACCTCAGTTTACAAAAGGAGGCCATTATCATGGCAATGAATCGCGTTCAATTTCAACCGGGACTGTCCCTGATGGCGTTCCTGCAAGACTATGGTACACAAGAAGCTTGCGAGTCGGCGCTTTTCGAGGCGCGGTGGCCAACGGGTTTTGTGTGCCCACGGTGTGAAGGCCAATCCTGCAGCACCTTTG
>JADFKH010000097.1 GCA_022565025.1 Pseudomonadota bacterium | reverse complement strand
CGCCCTGTCCATCGACGCCGGCACTTGCTGCGATGGCGTCCAGAATAATGCTGTCGGCATCACCCGCCACCAGTTCATCGAGATCAGCCAGGTCAAGACCGATATAGGGCGCGCGCAGGGTGGCTAACCATGCCAGTCGATCAGCGGGCTGTATCAGCGCCAGGGTGAGTGAGACCAAGTCCTGGATCAGGGGTGTTTGAGCTAAAGGAATGAAGTTTATTGCCTGGTAGCGAAACCGGGGTTGATCCTGTTTCAGCCGGTCTAGCGCTGCCAGGATTTCACTGGCGTGATTACGCGAGCGCACCAGGATTGCCACGGATTCATCCAGATCACATTGTTGGATGATCTGGATAAGCTGCCGGGCTTCTTCGGCGTCATCGCGTGCAGGCATAATGTGGGTGACAACGGCGCCGCTGCTGGATACCCCGGGTTTGGTGGCGGCCTCGTTATAGCTCACAGCCCCCATAATCGGGTTGCTCTGATCAGGCATTAGCACTGGAAAGGTCTGGTTGACCCAATCCACGATCGCTCGAGTGGAGCGGAAATTAACCCGCAACTGCAGTGGGATGAGCTTGATGTGGTCGAACAGCCGCCCTTGCCAGGCCTGGATAAACAGGCTCACTTCCGCCTTACGGAAGCGGTAAATGGACTGCATGGGATCGCCCACCAGGAACAGGCTGCGCCCATCACCATCACTCCAGCCCGCGGTGAGTTTGTGCAATAATTCGACCTGCTTGTTGGAGGTATCCTGGAACTCATCCACCAGCAGGTGCGCGATGCGATAGTCCATGCGCAAGGCCAAATCGCTGGGTGTTTCATCGGTGCCCAGTGACTGGATAGCGCGACTGGAGATTTCACTGAAATCAAGCTCACCGGTTTCTGCCAGCACCAACTGCCACTCTTCTGCCGCCCGTAGAAGCAAGCGCATCAGGGATTCAAGAGATTGCCAGGCTTCATCCTCGTAATCGGGCTTGGGCAGGGTGCAAATGGTGCTATAGAGTTCCCGCAGCTTGTCGTTTTCACGGTGTTCATCGAGCAACGCCTTGAAATCATCTTTCCATGTTTTACGCCGGGCTTTTTCTTCGCCTTTAGCGCCCGAAGGAGCGGGAAAACCCGCCTTGGCATCTGCGCCCGCCCGCCATTTTTTGCCATCGGCCGTGAGCAGGCGCTGGATCATGGTTTTCCAGTGCACCAGTGCATCTGCGGTGGCCGGCAGATCGAGAAATTCACAGTCAAAACCACCGGAGGTTGCCAGCAGGGCGCTTAATTCGGCTTCATCGGTGGGTGTATTGGCAAGGGCATAGTGATAGAAACGGGGCAGTTCACGCAGCAGGCTGTCGGGCGTGTTATCCCGGGCCGCTTTGAGCTGTATCTCGATCAGAAAGCGCAATGAATCTTCCAGGCCGTGCCGGTCGAAACCACTACCCATACGCGCATTGATCAGATGCCCGAGCCACTGTTCACGACTTGCCAGCATGCTGGTGAGTAAGTTCACCAGCTTGTCGTATTGGTTGTCGTAACGGTCCAGTACCCGGATGACATCGGCTTGCAGTTCATCGTTGTCGTCCTCGATGACGGCCATGGTTCGCATGGCTGCTTTGCGATACAGCGAGTCAGCATCAACGGCAATTTGATGCCCGCCGCCGAGCCCGCTAAGCACCGGCAACTGGCGAGCGAGTTCGCTACACAGGCTATCGATGGTGCGGATGCGTAAACGGCTGGGCTGTTCGAGCAGGTTCCAGCCTTGCTCTGCGTCATTTTCGAGTACGGCCAGTGCCAGCTTCCGACTGATTTGCTCGTGTTCTTGCAGCTCCCCGTTGTCATTCCATCCATCCTTGTTGCTGGCTGCCGCTTGCAAATGGCCAAGCAGACGATGGCTCATTTCAGCCGCGGCTTTGCGGGTAAAGGTGATGGCAACCACTTCTTCGGGGTTCTCTACCCGCGCCAGCAGTCCCAGCATGCGTTGGGTCAGGAGCTCGGTTTTGCCAGAGCCCGCGGGTGCCTGAACGATGTAGGAGTGGTACGGATCGCGTCCCTGTTCTCTTGCTTGCCAATCGGAAGGACGTTTCATGCCGATGCCTCCCGAGGGGTATTGTGAGACCTCGTTTTCTGGATTTGTTCCAGTTCACCGATACGGCACAGCGATTGAAGTTCGCAATAAGTGCTGGCACAGGTGTTACGGCCATTTTTGGGGTCGACAGCGGCCTCACCGGCCAGAAAATCAGCCATCAGGCGGTGGAGGACCTGCCGCCAGCTTTCGATGGTTTTTGGCATTGCATGACCGGCATCAACCAGCTCATGAGTGGTTTTGGTTTCTTTGGGCGGCAAATCAGGGAACAGGCCACCGCGTCTGACCACGCCTTGGTAGCCACAGCCGTCATCACGAATGATGGCAAAGACCACCGCGGCGGGCGTCTTGTTCGCACTGATGGCATAGAGTGGCAATTGTGGGTCTTCTGGTCTGTCGCCAAACCACTTCTTTGGCGCGACCCGACCGGTTTTGTAATCGATGATGACCTCTTCACCGGACGGCAATTTATCAATGCGGTCTATGATCAGGCGAATGGTCTGGCCTTCGATTTGGGTCAGTATTTCTTCTTCAAAACCGGTGACTTCGAACGAATCACGTGTTTTTTCCAGCTCGAGGAAATCAATTACCTGGCGCAAGAGACGATCTGCCTCGACACCACGCAAAGCAGGGCGTTGTTGCAGACCGCGTTCATCGCTAATCACGGTGCTCACGTGCTCGCGCACTCGGGCGCTGAGACCTGCTTCATCAAGTTGCAACAAGGCAGACTGGGTTTTGGTTTCCTGCCAGAAATATTCCAGCACCCTGTGCACCAGTCTGCCATGCAAGATGGGGCTGATGCCATCGGCCGGGGTTGCCAGGCTGTCGGCGCCCAGGCGGTTGCTGGCAAAGGCGCGGAAGGGACACAGCGCCTGGTGTTTGAGAATAGAGCTACCACCTCTTGCGGTACTGCCCTTGAGCTTGCCCGGCCCAAGTTTGCGCGGCATTAACAGAGGGTGAAGCTGCGGTTGGTCAGCTGCAGCCACCGTGGCCTGCCAGCTATTGCCCTGCCAGCCGGGTACGTCCTCCACAAATTCTAAGTGCATGTTCACCAGCAGGGGACTGGGTAGCACTTTTTCACCATCGAGCTGGCCCGGGAAGCTGAAGACACAATCCGGGGCGGTTTCCAACAAGCGTTGGCTAATGGTGCGTGCCACTTCCAGCTCGCGCTGGGGGCTGGAGTTGGGCAACTGCGCATCCCGTTGTAGTCTTCCGGGGATAAAGGGGTTGGGCCGGGCGCTGGGTGGCCAGTTATCGTGGTGTAAACCGAGCACCCAAAGGTGGTCGAAGCGCAAGCCACTGACTTCATACAGGCCCAGAACCTGGATCCGCGCGGGGGGAGTGTACGCCTGGAAAATCCTTTCCCGGCAGATTTGTTGCAAGCGATTAATCGCTGCTTTGCGACCAAGCTTGGGCAGGGTGGCGTCCAGGGAAGCGAGTTCACGCAGAGCATCCCGCCAGGCTTGCAGCGCTTGCCAGTTCCGGTCGTGCCCGTTTTTGTCGGTTTGATCAGCCCGCGTTTCAGCACTCATGTTTTTGTTTTCTGACTCAGCGGCCAGCGGCCAGCCCAGGCTGGCCAGCAATTGATCCAGCGCCTCGGCCCAGGCCGATGCAGGGCGGGGTTCTTGGTTATTTTTCGCAAATTGCATCAGCGCAGTGAGCACAGTCGTTAGCTTTGGGCTGTTCCAGGCTTGAGGTTCACGCTGGTCTAGTTCCCTGCGCTGGCGGTCATACTTCTTGATTTCACCTGCGCGGTAGCGAACTTCTTCCAGTTTTAACTGGCGTGGGTAGTTTTCCCGCAGGCATTTTTCCAGTAGCGCACGACTGTTTCGCTCGCAGATTCCACCTCTAAGCCAGGGCGAGCGCAGGACGCGGCCAATATCCTGGATAGCAATGCGATCATCCAACAGATTCAGCAGATCAAACGCTGCCTCGATCATAGGTAGACGCGCCAGCGGCGCGCCCATAGAGGTATTCCATGGTTTTGCCCGCTGTCGGGCACTGTTAATGCCGGGTGTGAGGATATTCTCCAGATAGCGCTCAACTTCCTGCCGCCTTGCCTGCAAATCCGGCACCACGATAGCGATGGTGGAGTCCGGTTCTTGCTCAAACCAGTAGCGAACCCAGCGCGCCATTTGTTGCAGTTCGTTTTTGTTTTCCTTGCTTTGCCACAGGACTGCCGTATTGTTTTGCGGCGTAACAGTCAGGCGACTGACCGTATTGCCGTTTTTAATCAGTGCCGTGAGCAATTCACTCTGGCCGGGATTGAATTCATCAAAGCCCAGCAGGTCGATGGCCCCTGATATCGAGAAATGTGAATTCCTGATGGCCATGCACAGCACGGCAGTCCGGTCTTCAGGGGGAATCCAGTTACCTTGATGGCAGCGCTTTTCGAAGGCCTGGTTCCAGTGATGAAAAGCGCTGTGATTTTCATTTTCATCTCCACACCAGGCAGGATCTTTGAGATCCAGTTGCCACTCGCTTACCAGTCTGCGGGTATCTCGCAGCTGATGCGCCAGTGACTCAGGCCGCAACAGGTTCCGGGCAAGTGAGTCATGTCGCAGGATGCTTTCCCACAGACTGATCAGCTGCTGGCTACCTGGGACAGCGCGGCCAGTTCCGTCTACGCCCTGGAGGCTGGCGGCTTCCCAAAGCTTGTCCAGCCAGAGATTCCAGGAAAGGAGGTCAGGGCTCGGCCACTGACGATCACCCTGATTGATACGCCATTGGCTGTATTGGCCCGCCAGTACACGCGCCAGCCGGCTGTTGCCGGTAACCAGGGTATGGCCTGCCTGGAGGCGACTGAACAAAGATTCGTAGTTGAGTATATGAGTTGACAGGTCTGGCTTGGAAATTGTCATGTGGCAATCATACGGGTCGAATTCTCATAAGCTGAGATTATTAAACCTTTGCAATTGCAGGCGCCCGGAAATGAGGGTGTCCTGGTACTGTCTTGCCTTATTGCACCGGGCAGGGTGAGGGGGTACAGATGGTCACGTTGTCCGCGTTAACAATCAGCGCGATCAGGGCGATGATGCCCAATGCGCTGAGGATATAGGTGGCGGTTTCGCCTTTGTTCTTCCCCGGATTGTCCACACGCAGGTTCTGCATGTCTTCATAGCGGTAAAAACCCTGCTTGCCGCCCAAGCCGTCATCGGTGATCTCGGTGACACGAAATTTCACAGTTCGTTTGTCCAGTGTTTTGACCTCGACCAGGCTGCCGTAGTCAATGCCACGAGGAGGGGAATATTGCATGGCGTTTTCAATGCTGACCGGTTGAAGGGTCGAGCAGGCGGCCAGGTTGAGTACCAGCAGGCCCAATAAGTAACGCTTGAAAAAACTGAAATAATTCATGGGATCCTCGCCACCGTGTAGAAGAATAATACCGGAAACCCATCAATCCGCCTATTGCATGAAGGCATTGGGATTCTTGCAAGACACGTTCGCGGGGCAGGAACCGGACTTTATCAATGCGATCGACAAGCTTTTTCATAGATCTCTGTAGGTGATGTATATTAAGCGTCTATTGATCTGTTGGAGGTTTAGTCGATGAAATTCAACCCGTGCACCGGTAAATGCACTGAGGAAGGCAGCCATTGTGAAGGTTGTGGTTGCAGTCACGAAGAAATTGCTGAGATGCGCGAACCGGTCGCTATGTTGGTGGAGCTTGCCCACAAGATGCAATACGAAAACATCGATGATTTTGCCAATGCGGTTGCCGATAGCATCAAGTACGAGATGGAGCTGGGGCACTAAGGCCTGTTAACTGCGTCCTTCATCGCTTGCTCCTGATTGTTGTCGGCGAACCAGGAAAGCTTGTCCTTGAGCGTGACCACGCTGCCGATAATGATCAGGGCGGGGCTCTTGATCCCGGCTTCCGTGGTCTTGCCTGGCAAAGAGGCAAGCGTTCCGGTAATGACTCGCTGACCCTCACGGGTCCCGTTCTCTATGATCGCTGCCGGGGTTTCCGGGTCCGCACCATGGGTCACGAATCCCTCGGTGATCAACCCCAGGGAGGAAAGCCCCATATAAACCACGACGGTCTGGCGGGGCTGGATCAGGACGCCCCAGTTCAGGTCCAGCTTGCCATCTTTTTCGTGCCCGGTTACAAAAATACATGCCTGGGCGTGGTCGCGGTGGGTCAGCGGTATACCGGCATAAGCTGCGCAGCCACTGGCCGCGGTCACACCCGGAATGACCTGGAAAGCGATCCCGTTTTCCGCCAAGGTCTCAATTTCCTCTCCGCCACGTCCGAAAACGAACGGATCGCCGCCCTTCAATCGAAGCACGCGTTTCCCTTCCTGTGCCAGGCGTATCAACATCTTGCCAATCTCCTCTTGCGACACGGTGTGATTTTTCGGCAGTTTTCCAACGTAGATGCGCTTTGCGTCCCGGCGTACAAGATTGAGAATGCCATCGCCGATCAGCCTGTCGTAAAGCACAACGTCGGCTTGCTGCATCAGGCGAAGCGCGCGGAATGTCAGCAGGTCGGGGTCACCTGGCCCGGTGCCAACCAGGTAGACTTCGCCAATCGGCTGCTGGTCGCCGTCGAGTGCAGCCTTATCCAGAAGGCTGTCCATCAGCGACTTTGCCTGCTCAAGCTGGCCGGAAAACAGGTGCTCGGCAACCGGTCCGGCAATCATCGTTTCCCAGAAACGCCGCCGCCGCGTCATGTTGGGAATTAACGCTTTTATCCTCTGGCGATAGCTTCCGGCAAATTCGGCCAGGCGGCCATAGGCCGCCGGAATTGTTGTCTCCAACCGGGCCTTCAGCATCCGGGTCAATATGGGAGAGGTGCCGCCACTGGCGATCGCCACCAGCAGCGGTGAGCGATCAACCACTGCCGGCATGATGAAGTCACAGCTGTCAGGTTGGTCACTGACATTGACCAGTATTCCTGCCGCCGCCGCCAGCTCGCACAACTTCTGGTTGATCGCGTTGTCGTGCGAACAGCCAAAAACCACCCTGCATCCGGTAAGATCCTGGGCAGTCAATTCACCTTTCTTGTGGTCAAAGTTGTGGGTTTCCGCGAGGCGGGCCAGTTCCTCGCCCAGTGCCGGTGCTACCACGGTCAGCTTGCATCCGGCCCGCAGCAAAAGGTCAGCTTTGCGCGCAGCCAGGAAGCCGCTGCCAACGACCAGCGAGCGCGTTCCCTTCACATTGAGAAAGATTGGAAGATGGTCCATTTATGAGTCCTCGCTAAATACTGCTTCTAGTGTACTGTCCTGTCTTGCGTACCCCACCAATATACAATGATGCCTTGTTACGTTGAAATTTTATGCAGCCACTGCTATGAAATTTGGAATTCTGATCAATGAAGGCCCGTTTACGCACCAGGCCTCTGACAGTGCCTATCGTTTTGCCGAAGCTGTGCTGGCCAGGGGACACGAGATCTATCGTGTGTTTTTCTACCACGATGGCGTGTACAACTCCAACCGATTGTCACAACCCCAGACCGATGATCGTAATCTGGTTGCTTTGTGGTCGAAGCTGGGCACAGAGCATGGTATCGATCTGGTGGTGTGTGTTGGCGCCGCTCTGCGCCGCGGCGTCAAGGATGAGGTACTGGCGGAAGGGTTTCGGATTTCCGGGCTTGGCCAACTGGTTGAAGCGGGCATCCAGGCCGACCGGCTGGTCGTGTTTGGCGACTGATGCAATAGGCGGGATAGAGCGAAATGGAAGAATACGACGAGTCTGGCCCCGAAGTCGTCAAGCGTTTCATGTACGTCAATCGCAGGGCGCCTTACGGCACGATCTACGCGCTGGAATGTCTCGAAGTTGTCCTGGTTGCTGCCGCTTTCGATCAGGACATCAGCGTGGTCTTCATGGACGATGGTGTCTACCAGTTGAAGAAAAACCAGGACACGACAGGCATCGGGATGAAGAATTTTTCCAAGACCTTCGGCGCGCTGGAAGATTACGGCGTTGAAAAAATCTACGTCGAAAAGGAGTCGCTCGATGCGCGCGGCCTGAGCGCCGGCGATCTGGTGATCCCGGTTGAGGTTTTGGCTGCAGTCGATTTGTCTGAAATCATGGCGCGCCAAGATGTGGTGATCAGTTCATGAGCCCGATGTTGCATTTAATCAATAAATCTCCGTTCGAGAGAACCGCTCTGGACAGCTGCCTTCGCCTGGCCAAGCCCGGCAGTTCGATCCTGCTGATAGAGGACGGCGTCTACGCAGCCCTGGGCAAAGCCGCCCACGCTGGAAAGATTGCCGGCCGGATGGAAGATTTTTCTTTTTATGTCCTCGGCCCCGATGTTGCTGCCCGGGGCCTGAGTGATGCTGCTTTGATCGAGGGCATAGCAGTCGTCGATTATGCAGGATTTGTCGATTTGGTGGCGGAACATCATGTCACCCAATCCTGGTTATAGATTTACTTTTGAATTTGATCAAGAGGCCAGCCATGGCTTATGAATATAACGGCGCGACGATTGAAGCCGATGAGGAGGGCTATATCACCGATATCAGCCTGTGGAGCCCCGCATTGGCGACCTTGATTGCCGAGTCCGAGAATATCGAGATGGACGATGATCACTGGGAGGTTGTGAACTTCCTGCGCAATTACTACGAGGAGTACCAGATTGCCCCCGCAGTGCGGGTTCTGACCAAGGCGATCAAGAAAACGCTGGGGCCGGACAAGGGCAGCAGTTTGTATCTCTACCAACTATTCCCGCATGGCCCGGCCAAGCAAGCCTGCAAAATTGCCGGTTTGCCTAATCCGACGGGCTGTATCTAAGTAAACTTTCGGGCGTGCACGCAAGGCAGTTGATCCGCACAAGGACGTCCCTTTAGCCCAAAGCCGCCCGCTTGCCTCCGCCACCCGCCGACAAGCACATAGCCGGAGCTAAAGTTGATCGACCGGGCTCACAACCGTGACACCGGGACGATTCAATACATGGGTGTAGATCATGGTGGTGGATACGTCGGCATGCCCGAGCAATTCCTGGACCGTGCGAATATCGTACCCGGACTCGAGTAAATGTGTGGCAAACGAGTGTCTGAGCGCATGGCTGTTGACTCGCTTGCTGATTTTCGCGTGCCTGGCAGCCGCGCCAATGGCTTTTTGCAAAGAGGTCTCATGGATATGGTGTCGGCGCAGCGCACCGCTACGCGGGTCTTTGGAAAGCCGCGAGGAAGCAAATACGTATTGCCACATCCATTCCTCAGAAGCTTTGGGAAACTTGCGAGCCAGGGCCGATGGTATATAGGTTTCTCCGTGCCCCTGTGCCAAATCCTGTCGATGCAACCGTCGGCGCTGTGCAATGTGTACTTTCAATGTTTCCGAGTATCGGTTGGGTAAAGGAACCACGCGGTCCTTTTTGCCCTTGCCGTCGCGAACCATGATCTGTCGATGGCCAAAATCAGCGTCCATCACCCGCAGGCGAACACATTCCATCAGGCGCATGCCAGTACCGTACATCAGCCCGGCCATCAACTCATAAATCCCGCTCATGGCGCCCAGCAAATCGCCAACTTCCGTGCAGGTCAAAACCACCGGTAAGCGCTTCGGTCGTCTTGCCCTGGGGAACTCGAGATTTTCCAATGGCGTTCGAAATACATGGCTGAATAAGAAAACCAGGGCATTGAGTGCCTGGTTTTGCGTGCTGGGCGAGACCTTGCGTTCAATCGCCAGGTCTTGCAGAAAAAGCTGCACCTGCCCTGCATCTGTTGTGCCTGCCTGAGCGGATTTGCAGAACACAAAAAATCG
>JADFKH010000285.1 GCA_022565025.1 Pseudomonadota bacterium | reverse complement strand
TGATCCAGCGCACGGCCTGGCCGTGTCGCTCACCCAGCACGAGTTTGTTGAAGCCGGGCTTCAGGTGGCCACCCGGTCGCTGCGGGTCGTAAGCGACGAGATCTTCGTAATCTGGCAGCGTATTATCCGGCGCGGGCAATGACAGAGGCGCCAACCACCAGAAGATCAATACGCAGAAGGAAACCGAGACTACGAGGGCCAGGAGATTCTTCCGCATACGGGCAATCAGGTACCTCAGAAGAGGGTATAGATAAAGGGTGCGATGGCTGAACCCTGACCCAGTACAATGAGCGCACCAAGCAGGACCATCAGGATGATGATGGGCGCCAGCCAGTACTTCTTGCGCTGGCGCATGAAGCCCCACAAATCAGCGAGCAAATCCAACATCAGTAAGGGTTCTCCAGGTCTTCCCTGGCGGACGGTTCGCTGTCCACACGGTAGGAATCGATCGTGTCGTCCAGTTTTCGCTGCATCGGGTCCTTGCCAAGAATTTTTGCGACCAGGCCGAACGGCACGAATACCATAAAGAATACCACGCCCAGAACAATAGGCGTTGTGACCTTGCTGATCAGCAGCGCCAGGCGCATCCACCAATAATGTACCGGGCGTAAGGACTCGGGCAGCAAGAGTCCACCCAAAGCGAGGATGGCAAATACGACCCAGGGCCAGACCGGGTAGGACAAGTCGAGCAGCCAGGGGAAAAACATGCCGAATAATGCGGCAAATGCCGCACCTGTACTCAGCCCAAAATTGCGCAGACCTTTGCTGTCAAGTTCGGGAATCGCGTGTCTGGATGTCCTGTCAGTCAAGTTCAAACTCCTCTTTCCAACGGTCTTCCTGGTCCCATTTTGGCTGATCCGTCTTGGCCAGCAGGAAATTTTCCAGCACCAGGTAATCCATCTCGGTGCGCATAAAACAGCGGTAGGCATCTTCGGGTGTGCACACGATGGGCTCGCCCCGCACATTGAAGGAGGTATTGACCACGACACCACACCCGGTCAGGGACTCAAACTCGCTGATCAGCGCATGGTACCTGGGATTGGTCTCCTTGTGAACGGTCTGCACCCGCGCGGAATAATCCACGTGGGTAATGGCGGGCAGCTCCGAGCGTTTGCGATTAAGCCGCTCAATGCCGAACAGGGCTTGCTCCTCTTCGCGCACGGGCGTGCGGATGTTTTTTTGCACCGGTGCGACGATCAGCATGTAGGGGCTGGGGCCTGCCTGCTCAAAATAGTCGGAAACCCGTTCGGCGAGCACAGAAGGCGCGAAGGGCCGGAAAGACTCCCTATACTTTATTTTCAGGTTCATCACCGACTGCATGGACACACTGCGCGGATCGCCGATGATGGAACGTCCACCCAGTGCCCGCGGCCCAAATTCCATGCGGCCCTGGAACCATCCAACGACTTTTTCATCGGCCAGGATTTCCGCCAGCCGTGGAAACAGTTCATCGTCCTGCATTTCACCGTATACCGCGCCCACGGCGTCAAGATGCCGGCGAATTTCATCCTGGCCATAAACGGGGCCAAGAAAAGACCCGCACATATCATCCCCGTTCCTGGCGGTGCGTTCTCCGTCAAAATACTCGTGCCAGGCGATTTGTGCGGCCCCGAGCGCACCACCGGCGTCACCGGCTGCCGGCTGAATCCAGATTTTTTCAAAGGGCCCTTCGCGTTCGATGCGCCCGTTGGCCACGCAATTAAGCGCGACCCCGCCGGCCAGGCAGAGGTATTTCTCGCCGGTTTCCCGGTGGATCGTACTGACCAGGCGCAGCACAACTTCTTCGGTAACTTTCTGGATGGATGCGGCAATGTCCATTTCCCGCTCTGTCAGCGGGCTTTCTGGTTCTCGTGCAGGCCCTCCAAACAGGCTGGCAAAACGCTTGTTGGTCATGGTCAGCCCGGTGCAGTAATTGAAATACCGCATGTTCAGCCGGAAAGTGCCGTCATCTTTCAGGTCGATCAGATTGTCGAAGATGGTTTCAACATATTTGGGTGTCCCGTACGGCGCCAGCCCCATCAGCTTGTACTCGCCGGAATTGACCCTGAAGCCTGTGAAGTAGGTAAACGCGGAGTACAACAGCCCCAGCGAGTGTGGGAAGTCGATTTCCCACAGGGGCTGGATGGACTTTCCATCGGCTTGCCAGGCTGAAGTGGTTGCCCATTCGCCAACGCCGTCCAGGCAAAGTACCGCTGCACGTTCGAATGGGCTGGGATAAAAGGCGGATGCGGCATGCGACTTGTGATGCTCGGAAAACAGCAGTCTTGGCAACTGCTTTTTGGAGCAATTAGCGATCTGCGTGAGTTCTCGCTTCAGTGTCTCCTTGAGCATCAGCTTTTCCTTGAGCCAGACCGGCATGGCTGCGACGAAGGAACGGAAGCCCCGGGGCGCGTAACTCAGGTAGGTTTCCAATAGGCGCTCGAATTTGACCAGGGGCTTGTCGTAGAAAATGACTGCGTCCAGTTCTGTGAGGCCGATGCCAGCCTCTTCAA
>JADFKH010000004.1 GCA_022565025.1 Pseudomonadota bacterium | reverse complement strand
TACCCAGCACATCAAACGTCAGTACGGCAAAACCGGTCGCCAGATAAGGTTGGATATTATTGTAGCTGTCTCCCTTCCAGGTGATTAACCCGTAAGTAGGTCGAGCGAATGAGGTCCGGATTGTGTAACTGATTGCTCCATAATCGGAGCCGGCGCTCTTCGACGTATTCCTTATCCTCCGCCACGACCTTACCGCTCAAGAAAGAAAATACGCACAGTGACAGCAATAAAATACGTTCGGCTTGCTTGGACATCAAGTATAGACCGTGTCGTTGATCAGCCCTGGATTATAAGCCATATATTGCATACGAAAATGCTAGTGTCGTGTAACGAATAACGTGTACCTATCAGTTCGTTCCCAGCTCCAGCAAGTGTACACTCCATAGGTCTTAGCACAGAAATTCCACGACATCCCTATCGGAGAACTGAATATGAAACTGTATTTTGCACCGGGGGCCTGCTCCATGGCCACCCACATCGCCCTTCGCGAGACCGGACAAAGCTTTGACTTGGAGAAAGTCAATCTGGCGACGAAGAAAACCGAAAGCGGTGAGGATTTCACCGCAGTTAACCCGAAGGGCTACGTACCTGCTCTGCGGCTGGACAATGGCGAAGTCCTTACCGAATCCGCCGTCACGCTACAGTACGTCGCAGACCAGAAGCCGGCGTCCGGAATGGTTCCGCAAGCGGGATCGATGGAGCGTTACCGCATGATGGAATTGCTGAACTTCATCTCGACAGAAATTCACAAGTCGTTCGGTGCGCTGTTCAACCCCAACATCACTCCGGCCCACAAAGAACACCAGCTTGCGCTAATCGAGAAGCGCTGCGACTTTCTAAGTCAACAACTTGAAGGTAAATCCTACCTGACAGGGGATGGCTTCAGCGTGGCAGATGCATACCTGTTCACGGTACTTGCTTGGAGCAAAATGCTGGATGTGGATATGACTAAATGGCCAATACTTACCCACTACCTGGGTCGAATTGCCGACCGCCCGTCCGTTAAGGACGCAATGAAGGCAGAGGGATTGGCGAGTTAGGCAGCTGGGGCGGTGGCGTTTGCCCTTATTACCGTTCTGAATCTACCGCTTCAGGCGTCTTAAACGCCCGGCAGCATTCCTCCAGCCAACTTCTGAATTCAGCGACTTTCGGCATATCAAAGTAGTAGTGTGGAGCAACAAAATAATAAGCAAATCTGCTTTTGATCGTCACCGGCACTGGTCGCACCAATCGGCCGGATTCCAATTCAGCGGCAACCAGTGACCAACGCACCATACCGATGCCCTGCCCTTGTTCTGCAGCGGCAATGATACTGACCGAATCGTCCAGAATCGGACCATGCCGTCGCCGCGGTGCCTCCTCCGGGCCTTTGAACAGCAGCGGCCAAACCTCATCCTCGCCATTTAGAAGATGATGTTCCAGTAACTGTTCAGGTGCTTTAATCGGGCCTATTTTTTGTAAAAACTGCGGACTGCACACGGGTAGTTTCCAGTCGTCGAGCAGCTTTTTTGCTTTCAATTCCGGCCATTGGCCGCTACCAAATCGTATCGCAGCATGAAAATCTGTTTCAGTGAAGCTAACCAACGCCGTATCGGCATTAATCCGCAGATCAATGGTCCTATGGATCTGATAAAAGCTGCCTAGTCGGGGCATCAACCACTTCTGTAAAAAAGCAGGGACCATGCTGACATTGAGCACCCCCTGAGCGTTGTATTCCTCCAGTGAACGAACAGCCTGGCTAATTTCAGTCAGGCCGCGTTGTACGCCTGGTAGTAGGGCCTGACCGGCTGCGGTCAATGTCACCGTCCGGCCTGTTCGGTGAAACAGCGGCTGCCCGAGTCGATCTTCCAGAGCTCTTACTTGTGCACTGACCGCTGCAGGAGTCACATTGAGTGCTTCTGCGCCTCTTGAAAAACTCAGGTGACTGGCAACAGCTGCAAATGTTCGTAAAGCATTTAAGGGTAATCGCATCAGATTATCATTAAGATTTACTTAACTGAAATTAATTAATTCACGTTAGACTATCACAATTAACTAGTGTATATAAGTTATTAAATCAGATAGATAGATTGAAAAAGGGAGCTATACACATGTTAAACAATACTGAATTTAAAAGCCAGAGCAGCAGTGCAGTCAATGTGGTTGAAATCGAGCAACCCCTTGCCGTAATTGTCGAAGGATCAAGCGCTGCGAACGAAGCCCGAAATGAGTCAGCAAAAGCTGCTCTACGGCGTCTCAATCGAAAGTTACGTTTCGCGCGTAGTGACGCTTTTCGCAGCAGTGGCTGGGTTGCAAGACTCTGGTGAATAACAAACCCGAATAGGACAAACTCTACAATTTATAATGGAGTTATTTCAACCGAAAGCTTATGAATTCGTAAAGTCTTAGCCATTCATTAGGTCCGCCTTTGTGCAATATGCGGGTTAAGGAACCTCGGATGGATTCCTCGCTACCAAGGCCAAATTCTGACAGACTGCTTGCAGCCTGTCAGCCGGAAGTCTGACGAATTCATGAAGATTCTGCCTGGCGGCTAATCGGGGTGCCGCCATGGAAAAAATTGATCTGGAAAAAGTAAGGTCAGACACGCCAGGTGTGTCTGATCGGATTTTCCTGGATAACGCAGGCGCTTCTCCCACGCCAAATCCAGTCCACCAGCGTGTTGTACGGCATCTTGAGTTCGAGCGCGAGGTGGGCGGTTATGAAGCCAAACGGCAATGCCAGGAAGAACTTGAGGGCATGTACGTTTCAGCGGCTGACTTGTTCAATGCCCACCCGGATGAAATAGCCTTCATAGAAAACGCCACGCGGGCCTGGGACATGGCGTTTTATGGCATTGGGTTTCAGTCCGGAGACCGCATCCTGACCTCCAGCGCCGAGTACTCCAGCAACTACCTCGCGTTCCTGCAGATGGCGCAGCGTCATGACATCTCCATCGAAGTGATACCCGATGATGAGCAGGGACAGATTGATGTGGATGCACTGGCCAACCGCTTGGATCATCGCGTGCGGCTGGTCAATCTTTGTCATGCCCCGACCAGCAACGGTTTGCTCAATCCCGCTGAACAGGTCGGTGAATTACTGAGGGATTCACCGGCGCTGTTCTTTCTGGATGCCTGCCAGAGTGCCGGGCAGGTGCCGCTGGATGTCGCCCGGATTGGATGTGATGTGCTCACAACCACCGGTCGTAAATTCCTTCGCGGTCCCCGTGGTACCGGTTTGTTGTATATACGGCGCGAACGGCTGGAGGATTTTGATCCGCCGTTTGTGGACATCCACTCAGCCCAATGGGTCGGGCGTGATGAATTTGTTTTGCGCCCGGACGCACGTCGATTTGAGAACTGGGAAAGCAACGTGGCTGGGCGCCTCGGGCTGAAAGCAGCAGTTGATTACTGCGCTGCCCTGGGCATTGACAACATTCGTCAGCGCGTGAATAGGCTGGCACAAAACATGCGGCGGCAGCTGAGCGAAATTAAGGGTCTTCAGTTGCTCGACAGGGGACCTCAAAAGACCGGTATCGTAACGTTTACAGTGCCATCCAGAGAAGCCGAGTCGATCCGCCGGGCTCTGGCAACTCAGTTCATCTACGTGCATGCCCAACAAGTCGCCGATGCTCGACTGGACATCGAAGGCATCGCCAAAGACCTGATCAGGGCCTCCATCCATTACTTCAATACCACCACAGAAATCAACCGGTTTTGCGCCGCGCTCGAAGCAACGGTGAACAACTGAGGATGAGCGCATGGTGCAAATTACTTCTGTCAGCGCAAATCGATCCCATGTTCCAACCAGGCTTTTAATGTCACTCTGCAGGCTGCGGCTTCAATGAACGAATGTATAGCACCAAAGCATCCAGGTCTTGTTCATCAATATTTTTGTAGTACGGGAAACCCATCGCAGGTGCCAACATCCGTCCGTCAGGCCGGATACCGTCGGTGATCGCGGTCTTGATTTGATCGTCTGTCCAGTTTCCGATTCCGAGTTCTTTGTGAGACGTGATATTGGCGGAAACCGTAGTGATCTTCAAACCAAAAATGCCGACATAACGATTGCCACCCATACCGGTGCGGCTGAAGTCATACTCTCCGTGAATCATTGGGGTATGACATTCGTTGCAGTGTCCCAGTGTTGTAGCCACATAAGTGGCGTAAGCAAGAGGGTCATCTTTTGAAACTTCGGCCACATTTCCTACCGGCGGGCCCCAGTTGGGTGGTAGGGGAATTTTGTAATCGGATTTAGGCACAACGTTTTTTACTGGTTCGATTGTACGCATATAGGCGACAATAGCTTTAACGTCACGGTCAGAAATATTTCTGTAATTCAAAAACGGCATGGGTGGCCCAATAAGGGTGCCATCAGGGCGGATGCCTTCTCTTATTGATCGGACTATTTCTTCATCCGTCCAGCTACCAATCCCGGTTTCTTTGTCCATGGTGATATTTGGAGCATAGGCTTTAAAAGCGGGCTCTTCGATTACAAAGCCTCCTGCAAACTGCATGGATTCTATTGGGACTGCATCCGCTGTCTTGGGGGTATGGCAATTGCCGCAGGCGACAATACCTTCCGTCAAATAAGCCCCGCGTTCCAAGAGCACCTCATCTGCTGCAAGCACGGATAGGTTATTGAATGAGCCAAGTACAGATAATGAAGTTACCAACAGTTTTCGAAACATTACGTTTCCTTTCATATTGAAGAAGTGCTGATGATGCTACTGCAGCTTGCCGGTCAAATCGAATCCTAGAAAGTTGGAGGTACTTGCAGCAATTATAAGAACAGGGGAAAGTGCGTAATATTGGCTATACACTTAGCCGACCAACATTGTATGAGTTAGCAGGAGTAATTATGAAAAAAGACACTGTCGAATGAATACCAGCGGAAAGTAGGTATTGGGATGTCTAAGCACAACGGTAATTTTTTAACTCGATTCCTGCAGCGGGCGGCAAATATTGAGGAAACAGAAGTAAAAGCAACTTCCATTTCTTTTGCCTTTGTATTCATTTTGATGACCGCCTATTACATTCTGCGGCCCGTTCGAGACGCCATGGCCAGTGACTGGACGGATGCGGAGCTAAGCTTTCTCTGGACGCTAAACTTCTTTATCAGCACCGGCGTAGTCGCGCTTTATGGTATTGCCGTTTCACGTATTAGATTTCAGCGCCTGGTGCCCGGTGTTTATGCCTTTTTTGCAGTTAGTTTTATGCTGTTTTATTTGGCCGTCACGGCCGCTGAAGACCAAACGCTGATTGATAAATCCTTCTACGTCTGGGTGAGTGTGTTCGCCTTGTTTCATATTTCGGTGTTCTGGAGCTTCATGTCAGACCTGTTCAATAAGGAGCAGGCTAAGCGATTGTTTGCGGTCATTGCGGCCGGCGCCAGTGCAGGGGCCTTGTTGGGACCGTTGATTCCTGCTTTATTTGCGGGCATGGTCGGCACGCACACGTTGATGTTGATAGCCGCGGGCATGCTGGTCCTTCCAGTGCCCCTGATTTTGTATCTGAGTAAGCTCAAAGTCACTCAGCTGCATAATGAAGCGGTTCACGCTGATCTTAGCAAAGCAAAAATTGGCGGCAATCCCTTGGTCGGCTTCAAATTGTTTTTTACCAATCCCTACCTGTTGGCTATCGGTATTTTTATATTCCTTTACACGATGATCGGGTCGTTTGTATATTTTGAGCAAAAGAACTTGCTGGCTGAATTCGACCGATCGGCACGCACGCAGATCCTGGGTGGCATAGACTGGATTGTCAATGTTCTGACCTTTGGGCTTGCATTTTTTGCTACCGGCCGTCTGCTTGGAAAGTTTGGTATGGGGTTTACCCTGGCCTTACTGCCCGTACTTATCGTTGCGGGGATGTTGGTATTGGCGTTTGCGCCGATCATTGTTATCTTGCTGGCTATACAGGTGGCGCGGCGTTCTGGCAACTACGCAGTGACACGACCTGCAAGGGAAATGTTGTTCACGGAAGTGGACAGGGAGACCCGCTTTAAAGCCAAACCGGTGATTGATATTGTGGTCTACCGCGGCGGTGATATGGCTACCGCTTGGTTCTTTACCGGTTTGACCCAAGGCCTCGGTTTAGGCATGGGGGCGGTCGCTTTGGTGGGCTCCGGCATCGCAGCTATTTGGGCTGGTGTGGGTATTTATTTAGGCAGGCTTTACAATCGGGAGCGCGGTGCCTGAGGGAAGAGAGGTTCAGGTTCCCGGATGACCCCCGGGTTTGCCCAGTAACTGCAGGAGCTGCGCTTTGGCGATGCCAAGGCCTCCGCGGAGCACCGGCCAATACGACGAACCGAACGCTTCTTTCACCACCTGCCTGGCCTTCTTTTTACTGTGGAAGGCTTCCGTGAGTAGGATCGGATCATTAAAATTGTTGACGAAGGCATTGGCTATCTTCTGCTGCGGACTGTTGTTGCCGCGTTCCGCTGTACTGCCATATTGCGCCACGAGCAGTATCTTGCCGGCGTCGGTAAGTGGCTCGAGCAGCGTGTTCGTGAACATGTCGATGTAGCGGTGCCGTTCCCAGAAACGATCGAACGTGCCCCGCATCCAGTCCGCGTCGAAGGAGCGGTCCTCCCGTTCCAACACGCATTCGACGAGATTGCGTGCCATCTTGTTGCCATTATTTGCTCCCTCACCCGCAATCGGGTCCAGAGATTGGGCCGTGTCACCCAGGGCGATCACATGTCGTCCCGACGGGAGTGTCCCGACCACTTGTCGAACCTGCGGTGTGAAGCTGCCCACCAGCCATGAATTCTCGTCGCACAGTTCCGCATCCTTCATCCACTCGTAGTCCCAGGGCGCCATATCCTTGACCACCTCTCTGGCTCGATCGAGTGCCTGTTGACCGGTCTTAACCTCGCGAAAACGGTCAAATGGGCCGCCATCCTTGGCTTCGAATACGAGGCTCCAGGATTGCTGCCCCTTCATCGAATACCAGGGGACCCAGAAACACTCACCATGCGGGGCGAAGAAATTGAACTTCACCGGCCGGAAATGTGGGGCGTAGTCGAAGTTCATGGGGATCCCGTGCACACACACCATGGCCAGATATCGTTGGGATCGGTCATAAGTGCTGCGGGCCTCATCGCGCGGGAAGAGTTGCTGAATTTCTCCCCTTCCCGCCGCCACGATGCTCAGATCGTTCTCGGCCGCGATCTCTTCGAGCCGATCGATGGTGACGTTCTCGATTTCGACCGGGCAACCCTGTTCTATCAGATCGCGTATCCAGGTTGCGCTTTGCAGTCTGACATCGATCGCCAGATAATAATCGTCCAGACGACCCAGCAGAGTCAGAAACACGTTGCCCTTTTTCTGGCAGAAGTGCAGATGCACTCCGTCGCCGCGAGGCGCCACGTCTCCCCAGTGCTCAAGCCCCAGTTCGCGTTCGAACTCGAGCGACATGTGGAACCGGGCGGCAGTACCCGTCGGTCGTGTCTTGGTGAGAAAGTCGTCCGCTGTCTTGTCAGAGTACAGCGTGACCTCGTAGCCCTTTTGGTGGAGGGCATGGGCGGCGAGCAGGCCCGCCTGGCCCGCGCCGATGATAGCGATCTTCCTCATACCAGACTCCCCATCTTATTCGCCGAACGTGTAGTTCAGGCTGGCCTTTTTCCGATGCAGCGTTTCCGACGAACGATGTAGTTTTTTAATTTATTGGTTGAGCGACAGGTCGATTCCGCAGGCGTCTCCCGTAAATAGCATAAGGGAAACGCAGAGCAACAACAATGAATGGTAGCAATTGGACGCGCCTGCATTGGCCGCCGGCGCCAGTGATATGTTGGACGATGAGCAGTATACTTAGAAAATCTAAAGAACCCACCCGGGAGAACGGCGTGTCAACAGCAGCAGAAAACCTGAAGAACATCAAGAGGTGGAATCACTGGATCGCAGGCCGGCCTGAGCCCTCGGATTCCGGGCAGTATCTGGATGATCTAAACCCGGAAGACGACTCCGTATTCGCCCAACTCGCAGCAGGCACAGCGCAGGACATCGACAAAGCCGTGCAAACAGCCCACCAGGCCTTCACCTCCTACTCGACAACGCTGGCTTCGGAACGGGAAGCCATTCTTTGCAAAACCGCGGAGTTGCTGGAGGAGAACCGGCAGGAATTCGTCGATATTCTGATCGATGAAGTGGGTTCTCCCTTGGGTAAGGCGCAGTTCGAGCTGCAATACGCGATTGGCTGCCTGCGGGCCGCCGCCGGGGTCGCGCGCCAGGTGCGCGGCGATACCATCCCGTCGGATATTCCCGGCAGGCTGAGTTTCAGCCTGCGTCAGCCCCTGGGCGTAATCGCCAGCATTACGCCGTTCAACGTGCCCTTATTGAAGCAAACGAAATTGAGCGCCGCGCCGCTGGCGACCGGCAACACAGTGGTCATGTTGGCCTCCGAAATGGCCTCGGTCACCGCCTTGCGTCTGGCGGAACTGTACCAGGAAGCCGGATTACCCGACGGCGTGCTGAATGTCGTTACGGGTCTGGGCGCTGATATCGGCGACAGTCTGACCACACACCCACTGGTGCGCTGCGTGATGTTCACCGGCTCTTGCCGTGTCGGCAAGCACATTGCTGCGCTCTGCGGCAAGAATATGAGGCGCGTCGTGCTGGAAATGGGTGGCAAAAATCCCCTGGTGATCCTCAAAGATGCAAATATCGATGCCGCCGTGCAGGCGGCCGCCTTCGGCACGTTCTTTTTCCAGGGCCAGGCGTGCATGGCCTCCAGCCGAATCTACGTCGAACAAGAGGTGCTGGACGAATTCCTGGCGAAGTTCAAGAGCACTGCCGAAGGCCTGGGCATGGGCGATCTGCGCGATGCGGATACCTGGCTGGGCCCCATAATCAGCGATCGCCAGCGCAACCGGGTTCGCACTCATATCGAGGACGCGAAGAGCAAGGGTGCAACGGTGATCACCGGTGGTGACTGGGTCGGCAACCGTTGCCAACCCACCATACTGACCGGGGTAAACGAAGAGATGGTGGTGTGCCGCGAGGAAACCTTTGGCCCGGTGACCTCGATTTACCCTGTGGACAGCGCGGACGAAGCTCTGGAGAAGGCCAACGATACCGAATTCGGCTTGAGTGCGGCCGTCTTTACTCAGGATATCGATAAAGCCCTGACATTCGCCCAGTCGATCAATGCCGGAATGGTGCACATCAATGCTCCGACCCTGGCCGACGAACCCCACGTACCCTTCGGTGGCATGGGCAGCAGTGGTTTCGGGCGTGAGGGCACGGATATCGACATCGATACGCTGACCGAGTGGAAATGGATCACGGTGCAACTGCCGGTCGCAGGCTGAACCACTTACCGGCCCTTAGTTTTTTAGCCGCAAATTACGTAATTTGCGTAATTTGCGGCCGATACCAATCACCCTAACGCTCTCTATTTTAGTTACTGAACGGACAAGCTCCTAGTTTATTTACTTTTTCCAGATACCCCTTTCCTGCATCAGGCTGATCTGTTTATTGGTCACCTTTTCCTTGAACTCGGCATGTTTCATCGGTGCGCGATCCAGATACAGGTTCTTGGGGTAGATCTCCTTGGCATAGAGTTGCTGATACAATTCGGTCTTCAGGTCTTTCATCCAGTTGGTCCACTGCGAGTTGGCGCGATGGTGGCGCAGGGCCGCTATATCAATGGGCCCAGAGACCCAGGTGGAGACTCCGCCGTAGGCCTGCTTACCAACAATCTGACCGCGGTAATTCACGATCATGGAGGCACCGCCAAACGTGTCAATGGGTGTTTCTGAATCCTGGTTAAGATAGTAGGTGCCCATATTGGGGGCGATCACAAACATATTGTTGTCCAGCGCCCGTGCCCGGTTTTGAATTTCAAAATAATCATTTGCTGCAGCAGGGTGCGGGATCGCGGCGCGGTATACCACCTCACAACCGTTCATGGCCAGGGCCCGTGCATTTTCCGGATAGGATCCTTCGTTGGCCATCATGATCCCCAGTCGACCCAGCGGTGTATCCACCACCGGCCAGAAGGCATCCAGATTATAGCCATACTCTTCCACCCACCAGTCGAACACGTCATGCGGTGTCATCGAGTGCTCAACTGGTAGCAGGGTGACCGTTTTGTAATGCTGCAAAATGATCTCACCTTCATCATTGAGGATAAACCCGATATTAAAAAAGCGATCCTTGAACTTCGGGTGACGGGCCTTGGCCTGGGCGATGATATACACACCAAACTGTTTCGCCAGTGCTCCCAGTGCATCGGTTTCCGGACCCGGGATATCAATCGCGCAGGTATTGGCATACTCCACGTGATCAGCATCCATGACTTCGTCGTTAAACCCCTGCAGGGCGCCTTCGGGTATGGCGACCAAGCGGACGGGTAAATCGATGTCCGACAACCAGCAGGCTGCTTTGAGCATGTGTTTGTGATGTTCGATGTTCTTGAAGATATCCTCGCGTTTGCGTATGCCCCACATGGTCGGGACCAGTCCAACAGCGTTATACGGCTCTATCATTGTGTTCTCCTTGCACGATGTTGAGATGAATCACACGCCACCGGTGCAGTGCGTGGCATCCTCCGCATCCAGAGTGTTTTGATCGTCTTGATTCACGCCGCGCAATGGCAGCTTTCGAATGTGTGCTGTGCTACGCTATTCTACAGATCGTGCTGACATCGAATCAAGCAGAAAACGCGACCAAAAATTTTACTGTGACCAGCGTAGGACAGGGATAAAAAATATGCGTGCAATTACCATCATTGGCGCCGGGCAATCCGGGCTGCAACTGGGCCTAGGACTCCTGCGACACGGGTACGACGTCACTGTGGTGACCAATCGGAGTCAACAGGAGGTCGCCAAAGGCCGAGTTCTTTCCAGTCAATGCATGTTCGACATGGCGCTGCAGCACGAGCGTGATGTAAATATCAACCTCTGGGATGAGGAATGCCCGCAAATAGATGGTATTGGTTTCACTATAGCCGGCCCCGATGGATCCAAGGCCGTCGACTGGGCTACTCGTCTTGATGCCCCGGCACAGTCAGTGGATCAGCGCGTGAAAATGCCGGTCTGGATGGACGAATTCGAGCGTCTCGGCGGCAAGCTGCTCATCATGCACGCAAGTATCGATGAACTCGAAGAACTAGCCGGCGACGCCGACCTGGTGGTGGTGGCCTCGGGCAAGGGCGATGTCGCGCGCATCTTCAAACGCGACGCTGAAAAGTCTGAGTTCGACCAGCCCATGCGCGCGTTGGCGCTCACTTATGTGACCGACATGGTGCCCCGCGAGGAGTATACGGCGGTGTGTTTTAACATCATTCCCGGCGTGGGTGAGTATTTCGTCTTCCCGGCCCTGACCACCAGTGGCGCTTGCGAGATTATGGTTTTTGAAGGCGTTCCCGGCGGGCCGATGGATTGCTGGGCCGACGTCAAGAGCCCGGCTGAGCACCTGGAAATGAGTAAACAGATTCTGGAGCAGTTTCTGCCGTGGGAGGCAGAACGTTGCCACAGCATCCAGTTAACCGATGATAACGGTATTCTGGCCGGCCGCTTTCCGCCAACCGTCAGGGAGCCGATCGGCCGCCTACCCCACGGCACCTCTATACTGGGCATGGGTGATACGGTCTGTCTCAACGACCCACTCACCGGGCAGGGATCGAACAACGCCAGCAAAGCGGCTGCCGTTTACCTGGACGCCATCGTGTCACGCAAATCGGATTCATTTGATGAAGAATGGATGCAGCAAACTTTTGACGCCTACTGGGATTCCGCCCAATGGGTTACCCGTTGGACCAACAGCCTGTTGGTTCCGCCTACGGAAAATATACAAAAGCTTCTGGGGGCAGCGCAAACTCATGCCGAGCTTGCCAGCCGTATCGCCAATGCATTTAGCGATCCAACCGACTTTTACCCGTGGTGGGATGACTCGCAAGCGGCAGATCAATTGATCGGTAAAGGCGACTAGATATTCCGTGTCCACACGAGTGCGGACCGAATTCATCCAGATAAAGCATAGCTGAAAAAATTAGGAGAGCACTATGGCAGATTTGACCAACAAGGTTGCCATCGTGAGCGGAGGCGCCACGATGATAGGCTGGAAAACGGCAGAGGCGCTTAGAGACGCCGGCGCGAAGGTCGTGCTCGCGGACATCGCCGAGGAGGCAGGTGAGGAGGCGGCGGAAAAGCTGGGTCCGGATGTCATTTTCCAACGCACCGACATTACCGATGACGAGCAAATCGACGCCTGCATTGCCGCTACAGTCGAGCGGTTCGGTGGTGTGGATTGCCTGGTTAATGTGGCCTGCACCTATCTCGATAATGGGATCGATTCCACGCGAGACGAGTGGCTGACCGCATTGAATGTCAACCTGGTCGGGGGTGCGATATTTGTACAGAAAGTCGTGGCGCCGATGCGTGAACGCGGCGGCGGAGCAATTGTAAACTTCGGCAGTATTAGTGGCAAACGCGCACAACTCGGGCGCATGCTGTATGCGGTTTCGAAGGCGGCGATCATTGGCATGACACGAAATCAGGCGCTGAATCTTGCGCCAGACAATATCCGCGTAAACTCAGTCTCACCGGGTTGGACCTGGTCCAATGTGATCAGGGACGTCAGTGGCGATGACCGCGCCAAGGCGGACCTTGTTGCAGGGCCATTACATTTGATTGGGCGACTGGTCGAGCCGGATGAAGTTGGCGCGACGGTCGCTTTCCTTTGCAGCGATGACGCGTCGGGGCTAACCGGCACCGATATAGCGGTGGACGGGGGTTACACAGCGATCGGTCCGGAGCAGAAAGTCGACCAAGTCTCAAAACTCATGGAATAGGCAACCCGAGAGGGCTTCATGGCCAGCGGCGAATTCGATACACAATCTTTCAGGCAGGCCCTGGGCCATTTCGCAACGGGCGTAACAATCGTCACGACTCTCGACGAGAGTGGTGCCTACGTCGGCGTCACGGCAAATAGCTTCAATTCCGTTTCCATGGATCCTCCCCTGGTGCTGTGGAGCCTGGACAAACGGGCTCACAGCCTCAAGACTTACGAGACCGCCGAATATTTCGTGGTCAATGTTCTGGCTGCCGATCAGGTAAGTCTGTCGAAACGCTTCGCGACGAGTGGGCCGAAAGACAAGTTTAAGGGCGTGTCCTGCACCGAAGGCGTCGGTGGCGCGCCTGTCCTCGCCGGCTGCGCCGCCCATTTTCAGTGCAGGAAATCCTTTGTCTACGAAGGCGGCGACCATCTGATCCTGGTTGGCGAAGTCGTGGTGTTTGACGCCAGCGGGCGAGCCGGGCTGGTTTTCCACAAAGGATCCTATGCGGTCTCCCAGCCGCATCCGGTGATCGACACCACGCAGTCGCGGCCGGGGGCGGGGCAGGAATTCGTTGAGGAGTACCTCGACTATCTTCTGACGCAAACGGCCGAGCGCTTCCGGTTGCAGTTCCAGGTGGTACTCGACCAGGCCGGTATCCACAAGTTTGAGTGGCGAACGCTGGCCTGCCTGGCAGAGAATTATGAGGGCCTCACGTTCGAACGACTGCGCGACATGATCCTGGCTGAACGAAACGAGTTGAGCCGATTAATTCGCAGCATGCAGGACAAGGACTGGATCACCAGCGGCGAAGATTTCAGCGGCGAGACCCGGTACTGGATCGTGAAACAGGGCCTGGACAAAGTCATTCCCCTGATTGCGGCCGCGCGAGCTCATGAATCGGACGCGATGGGTAATTCCTCTGCCGAAGAGGCGAGGCAGTTCAAAGATCATCTCAGGGGGTTACTGCAGTGGGTGAACTCGGGTGAATATAAACCCGCGCATCTTGTCCCCGACGACCCGGAGCATGGGTCGCAGCCCGATAATTCTTGATCGAAAGCGCGATCTTCGCTGCGTATATGGCTGATATAGCACCCACCTTCAGCGGCAACCGTTTTCGCCCGGGTGCGTTATCCGGAATTCATGGCTTCGCGTGCCGCTTGTTTTGCCGGCCGCATCGAACTGTCGCTCCACGAAGGTGACACCACCGTCTTGATCCACCAGCAGCACCGTGGATGAGCGTGTGCCGTATTGCGGCGATACGATAAACATCATTCTGGTTATCAATTCAGGCGCCAGGTTCAACTCGTAGCCCGGTGGCTCACCACCGGGTACAACATTCCGGTCCGCCAGCAGTTCGAGCAGTGATTCGGGGTCAAGCTGCTCATCTTCAAGCAGGGCATCGAAGCGGGCACGGCCCTCGTGGATTTTGGGCCAGTCCGTATCGAGCAGGTGGTTGCTCAGACCGTGGCTGCCTGCGTTCACCACCACGGTCTCCTCACTGCGGTTTGAAACATAAAGCAATTCGCCCGGATCTCCGAGCAGGACACTGAACCCGCGGTATTTGTCTCCTTGTTGCTGCAACTTGCTTGCATAGTCGGCAGGCGTTGTTTTATCAAGGAGATAATCTCGCACCAGGTGCCCGCGGGATTGCTCGAGCGGCGGATTTTCGGTTTGCGGCTCCCGGTAGTTGGTAATCGCAGCGAACCGGCCTTGGCGCGTAATACCCAGCCAGGTGCCACCCGCTTGCAGATCGCGGCCGGCCAGCAGTTGCGGGGACTCTTTCCAGTAATCGGCCGCGGCGGTAGGGCGGTTGTGGAACTCGTCACGGTTGGCGGCCACCACCAGGGGGTAGCGTGGATGGGTTTGCCAGGCGAAAAGGATCAGGCACATGGCGCGTAATGATAGCTTATCCGCCGTGCGCTATGCGGACTGTGCATGGACCCCGAATAAGCATTATCCTTTGCTTTAATCTATGTCCTGTTTCTACCTGGGGAGAAATCGTGCTTGAGAAATTAGCAGAATTGGAACGAGTCGCGCGTCAGCTTGAGCCTGACCAGGGCGAGAGAGAAGGGATGCTGGACGAGGTTCGGGACTATGCCGAGTCATTCCTGACACAACTGCCAACAGCGCGCGCTTTTACCAATGACGAGGGGAGAAGTGGCTTCTCAAATGCACCGATTGATGAGGCCCCCACAGAGCTGATCACACTTCTGGAGTTTTACAAACGCGAGGTCGATACGACAGGGCTCAACACCACTTCCAGTGGGCAACTGGGCTATATCCCTGGTGGCGGCCTGTTTCCTTCAGCACTGGGCGATTACCTGGCTGACATCAGCAATCGGTATTCAGGGGTTTCATTCGCAGGTCCTGGTGCTGCTGAGATGGAGCTATCACTGGTCGGGTGGATGTGTCGATTGGTGGGATACCCGGATTCTGCCGGGGGTGACCTGACTTCAGGTGGCAGTATGGCTACACTTTCGGCACTCGTAACAGCCCGTGATGCTTGCAATATTGGCCCGGGGGAGATTCCCACCGCTTGTGTCTATCTCACCGGGCAGGCTCACCACTGCATCGAAAAAGCTCTGCAAATAGCGGGTTTGAAGGATATCCGGAAACGCTTTGTGCCCATGGACGAGCGCTACAGAATGGATGTAACCGAGTTGCAGCAGCTGATCGATACCGACCGGGACCAGGGATTAAAACCCTGGCTGGTCGTGGCCTCGGCTGGTACCACCGATACGGGGGCGGTCGATCCCATTCCGGAAATTGCCCGGGTTGCGAAACAACACGATTTGTGGTTCCATCTGGATGCAGCCTACGGCGGCTTTTTCCTGCTGTGCGAGGAAGGTCGCGAGCGCTTGCATGGCCTGAATCAAGCTGACTCGATCGTCCTGGATCCACACAAGGGTTTGAGTCTGCCTTACGGATCAGGGGCCGTTTTGATTAAGGACGTTCGCTTGCTGGCCGAGTCAAATACCTACTATGCGGATTACATGCAGGATGCCAAGCATCCAGACAGTGACCCTGGCGCGGTTTCCTCGCCTTCTGACCTGTCGCTGGAGCTCACCCGGCCATTCAGGGGACCCAGGATGTGGTTTCCACTCAAGCTGTTTGGATTAATGCCGTTCCGTGCCTCTTTAGCGGAAAAAATCTGGCTGGCACGTTACTTTCATCAAGAGTTATCAAAAATAGAAGGCTTTGAGACCGGACCGGATCCGGATCTCTCGATTGTCACCTACCGTTATCTGCCAAAAGGTGGCGATGCCAATGCATTTAACAAACGCCTGCTGGAAGCTGTGCTTGCCGATGGCAGGATATTTATTACGTCAACGATGATTGCCGGGAAGTACACTTTGAGACTTGCAGTGCTTAATTTCCGCACACACCGCGAAACGATTGATTACCTGCTTGAACTGCTGCAACGCAAAGCGCGTGAACTGGATAACACCTAGGCTGCGAGAACGAACAGCGCGATGCACGAAGCCATGCCAATCGTCCATACGGTTGATCGCATCAAGGGGAAGTCCTTGATGTAGAGAATAATGTACAAAATCCGGCTGGCCAGGAAAATGGAAGCCCACAGCGCACTCCAGTAAGCATCTGCCTGGAACAGGTAAGCGGTGATTACCGCGGCGGCAAAAACGGGTGTCACCTCAAAACTGTTTTGATGCGCTGCCAGTGAGCGGCAGCCCCATCCGGTCAAGCGGGCCTGCTGCTCCCGGGGGTTGTGATTGTCATAGCCCGATTCGCCTTCTTTTGCCATGGCTATGGTCAGCGGAAGTTTGGTTAGGTAGGTGAGCGCGAAGGCCGCTGCCAAGCAATAAAATGGATAAGTCATTTCCAGTGTTCCTCGTGGCTTTTTCATGGAGTCTTCTCCATGATACGGGATCAATTTGAATTAATGAGAGAGTAAGCAAGCGATTCATCAATAGGTGCAATTAACATTTACTTCAAGTGAAATAAATTTCCAGGTTATTCGTTTCAATCTGATGCGGAAAATATCAAATTTGAAACACAATTTCTGCAAAAATGGAAGATAATAGTCCGGCTATTTCGTGTACTCGATGAACAATTGGAGTTGAACCATGGCTGACCTTTTCGAAAACCCAATGGGCCTGAATGGATTTGAATTCGTTGAATTTGCTTCACCCACACCGGGTGTGCTGGAGCCCTTATTCGAAATGATGGGCTTCACGGCAGTAGCGAAGCACCGTTCCAAGAATGTGACTTTGTACCGCCAGGGCGGTATCAATTTCATCCTCAATGAGGAACCGGAAAGTTACGTAGCCTATTTCGCACAAGAACATGGACCTTGCGCATGCGGCATGGCTTTTCGGGTAGCGGACTCCCATTATGCCTATGCCCGTGCGCTGGAACTGGGCGCACAACCCGTTGATATACCCACCGGCCCGATGGAGTTGCGACTGCCTGCGGTCAAGGGCATCGGTGGCGCACCGCTCTACCTGATCGACCGTTATGAAGACGGCAAGAGCATCTACGACATCGACTTCGAGTTTTTCGAAGGTGTTGACCGTCATCCGCAAGGCTGCGGTTTCAAGCTCATCGACCACCTGACGCACAATGTCTATCGCGGGCGCATGGAGTACTGGGCGGGTTTCTACGAGAACATTTTCAATTTCCGCGAACTCCGCTACTTCGACATCAAGGGTGAATACACCGGCCTGCTGTCCAAGGCGATGACGGCGCCTGATGGCAAGATTCGTATCCCGTTGAACGAGGAGGCTGCCAGAAGTGCCGGGCAAATCGAAGAGTTCCTGATGGCATACAACGGTGAGGGCATCCAGCACATCGCCCTGATCTGTGATGACCTGATTGCCTGCTGGGAAGCGCTCAAAGCCAGGGGCATGCCGTTCATGACGCCGCCACCGGATACCTATTACGAAATGTTGGAAGAGCGCCTGCCGGGCCACGGTGAGCCCGTGGAAGAGCTCAAAACCCGTGGTATCCTATTGGATGGCTCTACCGCAGATGGCGACCCGCGCCTGTTGCTGCAGATTTTCTCCGAGACCATGATTGGACCGGTGTTCTTCGAGTTCATCCAGCGCAAGAAGGACGAGGGTTTTGGCGAGGGTAATTTTACCGCGCTGTTTGAGTCCATAGAGCGTGACCAGTTGCGTCGTGGTGTCATAAGCGTTGACGATGCAGTCTGAACGGTTGCAGGAGCATCACATGGAAATCAAGAAGATTCATCACGTCGCCTATCGCTGCAAGGACGCCAAAGAGACGGTCGAATTTTACCGCAGAGTACTGGATATGG
Source organism: Pseudomonadota bacterium (assembly GCA_022565025.1). GTDB lineage: Bacteria > Pseudomonadota > Gammaproteobacteria > Xanthomonadales > SZUA-36 > JAJRRA01. The sequence goes on along the minus strand of JADFKH010000004.1, from coordinate 16,855 downwards.
ACCTGGTCCTGGCGATCTCCGAAAACGAAGTTCCCAGCACCAAAGAGCCCGACCCTTACATGCATATTTTCCTGGACGCAGGGCAGGGTAACGTGCTGGCGTTTTTTGAAATTCCCAACTCCCCACCCATGGGCCGGGATGAAAATACACCCGGCTGGGTACAGCACATCGCTTTTGAAGTGGAGAACATGGACGCACTGATTGCAGCCAAGGAACACATCGAGGCTGAGGGGATCGATGTGATCGGCCCGACCGACCACCATATTTTCAAATCCATCTATTTTTTCGATCTAAACGGACACCGGCTGGAACTGGTAGCCAATGTGGAGCGTCCGGGTGCACTGGAAAAACTGCATGAAGTGGCGCCCGAGATGGTCGAGGAATGGAGTCAGACCAAACGCGCTCCGCAGCACGCGGCATTCCTGCATGAATAAGGGTTCAGCGGAAAAACGCCAAATCGACGTAATTACTCGCCATATCCTTGCGGCAAACTCATATCGAGATTACGCACAAGGAAAGCCCAAAAATCGGCGTATTGCTGAATGATTTTGTCCGTCGGAATACCGGCACCGTGCCCGGCACGTGTCTGGATTCGGATCAGGACCGGCGCATCCCCAGCCTGCGCGCTCTGAATCGCCGCGGCATATTTGAAACTGTGACCGGGTACGACACGATCGTCAGTGTCCGCTGTGGCCACCAGGATTGCCGGATAATGGGTGCCTTGTTTGACATTGTGGTAAGGCGAATAGGCATAAAGCGCTTTGAACTCTTCAGGGTTTGCTGATGAGCCATAATCGTCTACCCAGAACCGGCCTGCGGTAAACTCGTGGAAACGAAGCATGTCCATCACACCGACTGCGGGTATCGCCGCGCCGAACAGATCGGGTCGCTGATTGGTCACCGCGCCGACCAGCAGCCCGCCATTGCTGCCACCGAATATCGCCAGTTTGTCGGCGTTCGTGTAACCCGCCGCAATCAGGTACTCAGCAGCTGCGATAAAGTCATCAAAAACATTTTGTTTCTGTAACTTGGTGCCGGCCTGGTGCCATTCCTCACCATACTCACCACCACCGCGCAGATTGGCGACAGCATAGATACCACCCATTTCCATCCACGCGAGACGCGTAGTCCGAAAAGATGGCCGCATGGAAATATTGAAGCCACCATAGCCATACAGCATCGTTGGACGCTCGCCATCGGGCACCACATCTTTGTGATGAGTTATGAACATCGGTATCCGGGTGCCGTCTTTTGATGGGTAAAACACCTGCTTGACTACGTAGTCGCCGGGATCGAAAGCAACCTCCGGCTGCTTGAACACCTCAACTTCGCCTGTCACGACATCGAGGCGATTGATGGTGGCGGGCGTGTTGAAACTGGCATAGCTGAAAAATGTCTCCGGATCGTCCACCCTGCCGTTGAATCCGGCAGCCGTACCAATACCCGGGAGATCCACTGCACCGATTTCCTTACCGTCCAGATCGAAAATCTTCACCACGGTCCAGGCATCATGCAGGTACTCGGTGATGACCCGGCCACCCACCAGGCTTGCCTGGTCCAATACGTCATCGGATTCACCAATCACCTCGCGCCAGTGTTCCGGCTCCGGTCGATGTACATCGATGCTGATGAGTTTGCCTTTGGGCGCACCGTTGTTGGTACGGAAATAGAGCTCGCTGCCGATGCTGCCAACCAATGTGTAGTCGTAATCGAATCCCTCGATCAGTGTGACCGGCTCCGCATCGGGGTCGGTCAGATCCTGATGAACGATCTGATAACGATCATCGGTACCTACTGATATCGTAATGACCAGGTGCTCGCCATCGTCGGTCACCGTTGCGCGCGGGCCCCAGTCCGGATGGTCCGGGCGCGCAAAAACGACTTGATCGTCGTCCTGTGGCCTACCGATCCGGTGAAAGTAGACAGTCATGTTCTTGTTCAAAGACTGGTACTTGTCACCAGCCGCAGTTGCCGGATACCGGCTGTAGTAAAACCCCGTGTTATCGCCTGCCCAGGAAAGGCCGGTAAACTTGAGCCATTCGAGTTGGTCATCCAGTTGCTCCCGGCCCTCGACTTTCATCACTCTCGCTTCGCGCCAGTCCGAGCCCCCATCCTGAACGAGATAGGCGACATAACTGCCGTCCGGGCTCGGGAAATAGGCTGCCAGCGCGACCGTGCCATCGTCCGACCAGGTGTTGGGATCGATCAGCAGCTCGGGCTCTGCATCCAGGCTGGTCTGCGTATAAAGGATCTCCTGGTTCTGCAGACCATTGTTGTACTCGTAAAAGTATCGCCCGCCCATCTTTTCCGGCAGGGAATACCGCTCATAATCCCACAGCTCCTTCATTCGCCGGGTAATCACCTCGCGCTCCGGAATCGTCGCGAGATAGGAAAACGTTACCGCGTTCTGCGCATCCACCCAGTCTCTGACTGCCTGGTTCTCGCGCACATCATCTTCGAGCCAACGGTAGGGATCGGCGACTTTAGTGCCGTGGTAGTCATCGATGTGGTCAACCGTCGCAGTTTCTGGATACTTCAGCCGATCGACCCGGGTGTCGGGTACATACCCGGTGCAGGCGACCAGAAAAGCCAACGTCAACAGCAATACGACTGTATTTGTAGTTAGTTTTTTCATGACCGACTCCTTTCTATTATTTAGCCCCAAAGCCGTGAATCAAATCCCCGCACGACGCCGTGGTTATATTCCAGGCCCAGCGGGCGGTCGTATTTCAACAACAATGGGCCATCAATATCCACCAGGTCACACAGCTGCGCGACCACGAAGGAGGGCGCCATGGCGAGCGAGGTGCCCAGCATGTTGCCGACCATCAATTTGCAGCCTTTTTCCTTTGCGGCCCTGGCCAGGCGCAGGGCCTCGGTGAGGCCGCCGGTTTTGTCCAGCTTGATGTTGATCATGCTGTAACGACGGGCTGCGATCTCCAGTTCACCGGTATGCAGGCAGGATTCATCCGCGGCCAGAGTGATGGGGGATTCGAAACCTTCCAGCATCTCATCAAAGCCGCGCGCCAGCGGCTGTTCGATCATGCCCAGGTCCAAGTCGACGCATTTGCGGATGACCTCTTTGAGCAATTCGAAACTCCAGCCCTGGTTGGCATCGACCACCAGTTCGGCGTCCGGGCGGGCGGCGCGGATCGCGGCCAGTTTTTCGTAGGGCAGGTGGCCGTCGAGCTTGATTTTTAGAATCGGTGCGTCAGCGGCCGCGGCTGCTTTTGCCGCCATGGCCTCGCTGGTGTTTTCCAGACCGATGGTAAATACCGTGGTGACTGGTTTGGGGTCGATGCCGGTCAATTCCCAGATGGTCTTGCCGGAACGTTTGCACTCCAGATCCCACAGGGCGCAATCGATGGCATTGCGGGCGCCACCGGCGGGCAACAAATTTTGCAATTCTTCACGTGAGATCCCATTGCGGATAGTATCTGCAAGCTCATGCACCTGAGCAAAAATACTTTGGGCAGTTTCATCCATGTAGGACACGCCCTGGGCCTCGCCGCGGCCGCTATGACCGTCTTCACTCAAATGGACAACCAGTCCGACTGAGGTTTTCCATTCGGCCCCTGAGATGCGAAACGGCTCGGTCAGTTCCCATTCTTCAAGATGTGCGCTGAACTTCATAATAGATTCGCCGGTAGAGTTTGATTCATAAATAAACCTGCTTGATGTATTCAACGATCGCCCCGCAGCCATCAATCAGCGGATCCACGCAGGGCAGGCCGGTTTCTTCACTCAGCCTGGCCAGGTAATCCGCGCGTTCCTGTGCGGGCAATTTCGATGTGTTCACGCTGATGCCGACGCAGCGGATGGCCGGGTTAGTGCGCTGCCCCATCACCACATGCTGGTCGATGCAATCCTGAATGGTTGGCAGGTCGAAGTGTTCCCAGCCGGAAAGCACCTTGCGCGTGGCATCGTGGCAGAGCACAAAACCGTCCGGCTGAGAGCCGTGCAGCAGTCCGAGGCTGACACCCGAATAGCCGGGGTGGAACAGCGAGCCCTGGCCCTCGATCACATCCCAGTGGTCATCGTCGTTGTCGGGTGAGATCACCTCCGCGGCGCCGGCAATGAAATCAGCCACCACCGCGTCGATGGGAAGGCCTTCACCGGCCAGCATGATGCCGGTCTGTCCGGTGGCACGGAAAGTGGAGTTCATGCCCGCTTCGCGCATGGACTGGTGCAGTGCGAGGGCAGAGTACTTCTTGCCAATAGCGCAGTCGGTGCCCACCATCAGCACCCGCTTGCCGGAGCGTTTTATGCCGGTGCCTACGGGCAGGTTGGCGGGCGGACTGCGCACATCGATCAGGCGCGCACCGGAAGCTTCGGCGGCAGCCACCACCGCCGGGAAATCCGCCAGCTTGATATGCAGGCCGCAGACAATATCCATGCCGGCGCGGGCCGCTTCCTCGATGGATGCCCACCAGCTGTCAGGTACTTCACCGCCGATCGGCGCAACGCCGATGATGAGGCTTTTGACGCCGGCCTTTACCGCTTCGGCTACCGACATGTCGGGTACACCCAATTCCACTTCGCAGCCCGCAAAGCGTAACTGCCCCGCCACCCGGTCGCTCTGCCACTGGACGATGCCCAGGCCGGTCTTGGCGTAGGTAGCGTCGGTGATGTCACCGATCAGGATCAGGTAGGGTGCCTTGAGTTGCACCGTGGTTAGTTTTGTCATGGGTGATTCGTTCCAAGGCCTAATTTATTATCGAATTAATGCAGTGTTTGCATCACTTTCGGGAATGGATCAGAGCACAATCATAAGTTCAGAATTCGGTGGTCTGTGCGGATGAACTTTACCCATTAATTGTACTATAGACATTGGATTCCCCTGCCACAGTTTGGCCTCAGCGTAATGGTTGGTGTTGGCTTGGTTGTCTATGCGGGCTACTCTACGTTGTTACTTCGCAGAATCCGGGCCAGCCCGATCGTCAACACCGGAACGACAAACACCCCAATGAACACCCAGGTCATAAATCCGTAACCTTGTGCAATCAGCGCTACCAGACCAAGCTTGCCGCCGGCAATAATCGCAAGGATAAGCACGGATACGGCAATAACCGGCCTTAGGTAAGCCGGCAAAGTGCGGCCGCGTTCCTGCGCTGTATGAAAAACACGCTCGTTGAGGGAATGCAAGAGACCGGATCCGGTTTCAATGAAAGTGCCGAATATTACGATTTGAAACAGGACCTCGAACCAGCGGGCATCATAAGCCGCCAAAATAGTGCTGGAGGGTATGCTGCTGTCAATGATTGCCGGGTACATGCCAACCATGACGATAAAAAACAACACGCCCGGGAGAATTCCGATAACTCCGGCAATGGCGCCCGAGGCGAGTGCTTGTTTGCGTTTGCTGATATGCGATATGCAAAACAGGACGGCCGGGATAACGGCCAGGTTATAACCCGCATAGGAGACGCCGCCGGTAAACCAGCCGGAGTCGATCGACGATTGACTGAAATTGCGGCTGATATCGCCGCCGAATTGTGACACGCCCCAGGCCAGAAAAAGGATATAGACGCCGTACAACAGCAACGACCAATAGGAGAGAAATTTTTCGATCACCGTTGTGCCGAAAAAAGTCAATAAGCCAATTGCGCCCATGATCATCACGGTGCTTGTTGCCCGGGGAATACCAAAGGAATTTTCCATCATATCGCCACCGGCAGCGGCGATGACCGACAGGACGAGCAATAACATGGCTACATAAGCAATCTCGTACAAAAACCACGCTTTTCCCAGTAATTCCTGAAAAAAGGCACGGTAATCATAGCTTTTGGTCATGCGGGCGAATTCGAAGCTGATCGCCGCAACTACGCTCCAGACCAATGTCGTGACCAGCATGCCGAGCAACCCGGTGAGCGGGCCCAGACGCAGGAAGAATTCGACCAGTTCGCGGCCCGTTGCATAGCCACCGGCGATTACCAGGGATTGAAAAACAAATCCTGGCAGCAGGTAGATGGTGAACCAATTATCTTTTTTCATGCTCGAAACCCGCAATACTCACCGGTCGCTGATCACGGATGCACAAGCCGACATCTGCTGCTCCCGGAAACGCGCAATGCGCTGATCAATGCCATAAGTCAGTTGGGTGAGTTCGTCACCTTTAACGCATCTGGCAGACCAGAGACAAACTCCGCTCCGTGTACAATTTCAATACTTGAACCTTCGAAGTCTCCTTCAATCGCCTGGTAACGTCCGCCTATGCAGCCGGCCAAAAATGCTTCGGTTACTGCAAAGAACGCCAGGTTGTTTTCTGGTTTTTGAAAACCATGTCCTTCATCGGGAAACAGGACGTAAGTAACCGGGATGTTCTTTTCATTCATTGCTGCCACTATCTGGTCTGATTCCGCTTGATTGACGCGTGGATCATTGGCCCCCTGACCAATCAATAGCGGTTTTACGATCTTATCGACAAAATTAAGTGGAGAACGTGCCTCCAGTAAGGCTCGGCCATCCTCGGTCTCTGGATCGCCGATCGCGGCTACGAAGGTGCGCTTAAAGCCTTCCCAATAGGGTGGAATCGAATTGAGCAGGGTATTTAAGTTGGAGGGGCCGACAATGTCGACTCCGCAGGCGAAAGTATCCGGGGTGAAGGTCAAGCCAACCAAGGTCGCATAGCCGCCATAACTGCCACCCATAATAGCAATCTGGTCCGCACTGGTAATGCCCTCGCGAATCGCCCAATCGGCAGCATCGAGCAGGTCATTGTGCATGGCGCTAGCCCATTCCAGGTTGCCGGCATTAAGGAACGCTTTACCAAAACCAGTAGAGGAGCGAAAATTGACCTGTAATACCGCGTAGCCGCGATTGGCCAGCCATTGCACCATGCCGGAATAGCCGTATCCATCTCGGGCCCAAGGTCCGCCGTGTACCAACAACACCATCGGCACGGGTGAAGCGGGCACTCCATCACCATCAGCATCACTTTCTATTGGTAAGGTCAGGTAAGACACGAGATCTAAACCGTCACGGGATTTGATGGTGCGATTGTGCATATTTGCCAGGCTCAGCCCCGCCAGATCAGGGTTGGTGACAAACAGTTCCTCCAGTGCTTTCGTATTGCGATCAAAGATCGCGTAAACCGGAGATTCGCTGCCGTTATCAACGTATACAATCCAACGTGCTGCATCCAGGGTTATGGCCAGAACCTGAGAATCGCCGTGCAATGCGGCATTCAAAGCGGCAATGTCATCACTAAAATCCGAGTTGAATGCAATCCAGGTCCGCTTGTGAACATTGATTGCGTAAGCAAAAGGCATGTGTGTGCGGGGATCCATCAGTACGTCTGTAATATCGGCTGTGTCTGATTCTGCCAATACGACAGTTTCATAACTGGCCAAGTCCATGTGTGTCAGTGCGGCTTTATCGCGCCCGCGACTGTCGACCAAATAAATGCCTTTGTTGTCCGTGTCGAAGCCCAAAATATCCGTGGTTAATGCGTCCTCCATGGCGATTTCAAAAATCTCGGACCAGGCATCGTTTTTGCGTTCAAAGACTTTGCTGCCACCTGAAGCGGTTTGCTGAGTAGCCAAACGTACCTCCAGATTGTTGTCGACCAAAATGGAGGCATAACCCTCATTCTGTATCAGTAGAGTGCGTTTGGCTGTTGCGAGGTCGACGGAATACACGTCGTGCCAGCGAGCATCGCGGTCATTCATACCGACTATGGCAATGCCGGGTTTGTTCTTATCTTGCGCAAGCATTTGTGCCTGGACACCTTCATAGGGTGACAGATCGATAATTTCATCGGTGGCTAGATTGACGCTGTAAAGGTGCCAGTTTTCATCGCCGCCCTTGTCTTGGATGTACAAAACATGTTGGCTATCCAAAGCCCAGAAATGACTGGGAATACCGCGGCCTGTGTCTTGTGTTATAGCGCGCGCTTTTTCTATTTCACCTGCTGGTGCCACCCACAGATTCATCACACCATCAATGGGCGCGCGAAAGCTCATTTGGGTTCCGTCGGGGCTTAAGCGACCCTGAAAACGACTCGGATTACCGAATAACAGCTTGCGGTTGATCAATGCCGGTTGCGCAATTGTCTCCTGTTTAGAAAGGGATTCATCCTTTGCTACTTCGGCCTTTGGCTCTTCGGAATTCGATCCGCAGCCGCCAATATTTGCAAGGCATGTCAGTAGTAATAGAGTGCAAAGTGTCCTATTCATGGTGTGATCCTTATGCATGTGAAGAGTCTTGAACACGCGAGCAAAAGGCTCTGCCCGGCGGGCAGTGAAGGTGAGATGATAATTCTGATCCCGTGCTATTTCAATATAACTTTGGCCTGCCACGGCAAGACTCGCCGTCGTTGATTACGGCTGCGCAAGCCAGCATCTGCCGCTCAAGCGGGCCAGTTCTCCAGCGTCTGGACCAGTTCTGTCAAGAAGGCATTGGTCTGGTAGCCATCGAGCACGCGGTGGTCGATGGTTAGGCTGACGTAGCAGGTGGGGCGGATGCAAATCACGTCCTCACCGTCAACTTCTTTTACCTTGACGCGTTTCTCAATCTTGCCTACGCCGAGGATGGCCGACTGGGGTTGGTTGATGATGATCGGGGTTGCGATCAGACTGCCTGAAACACCGTGGTTGGAGATGGTGAAAGTACCTCCGCGCACATCCGCGGGGGACAGTTTGCTGGCGCGGGCGCGACCGGTGAGGTCGGCGAGGCCTGCCGCGATACCCTTGAGATTCTTCTGCTCGGCCTGGTGCAGCACGGGGACAATCAGCCCCTTCTCACCCAGTGCCGTGCCGATGCCGATATTGATGTCGCCGAAAATTTCCAGGTGGTCGTCGTGCCAGCGACTGTTGACCTGTGGCACTTTTCGTATGGCCGCAACCGATGCGACGACAAAATAAGCAGTCAGCGTCAGCGGTGTACCACGTTTCTCGAACTCGGCCTTGTGCGTCGCGCGGTGGCGCATTACAGCCGTCAGGTCCGCCTCGAATACGGAGGTGACGTGCGGCGCGGTTTGCATCAGGCTGGTCACCATGTTTTGTGCGATCCGCTTGCGCATGTTGTCGTGCGGGATTTTCTCGGAATGCAGGCCCGAGTCAACCGGAATCGTTGCCGGCACGGCTGGCGTCGAAATTGGGGTCAGAGAACCATTTACTGCGGGAGTTTCCGATTCAGGAATGATTTTTTGGGGAAATGGTTCTCTGATCCCAATTTCTGGCGCCATGGTTTCAGCATTGCCGTGGGCCTGTTTTATAAATGTTTCTACGTCCTGCACGGTAATGCGTCCGTTCTTGCCGCTGCCCGTGACCAGCGCGGCATCGATCTCGTACTTCAGCAGCCGGTTGCGCACTGCCGGGCTCAGTTTTGCACGGCCATCTTCATTGACCCTGGGTATCAGTGCCGCCGGCCCAGTTGTGCCCGTAATCAAGGTACACAATAGATCACCCGGATTAGCGGGCTCACCTTCTTTTACACAAATCTCACCCATGGTTCCGTCAGCTGGTGCAGCGACCTCGACTACCACTTTGTCGGTCTCGATTTCCGCGATGGGTTCGTGCGCAGTAACGGCTTCGCCGGGCGCTTTCAGCCATTTCGACATAACGGCCTCGGTGCCCTCGCTCTGATCTTCGGGGAATCGGATTTCCAGGTGTCCCGCCATATTCAGATCTCGATCAATTCGCTCATGGTGGAGGCAATTTGATCCACGTCAGGCAGCACAGCCTTCAGCAGCAACGGGTTGTGTGGGCTGGGAATGTCGGGCATGGCAATGCGCCGTGGCGGTGCATCAAGCTCGAAGAACGCCTCGTCGGCAATCAGCGCAGTAATCTCGGCGCCGAAACCGGCAGTGAGGTTGTCTTCATGCACCACCAGGCAACGATGCGTCCGCATGACGGATTCCATCACCGCGCCTTTGTCCCAGGGCATCAGGGTGCGCAGGTCGATGACTTCCACATCGCCGCCGACACGGTCCGCAGCTTGTTCACAGCGTGGCACCATGGCGCCCCAGGTGACTACGGTCAGGCGGTTACCGTCACGAACTTTGCGCGCTTTGCCGAAGGGGATGACGTAGTCGTCGCCAGGGTAGGGCCGTCTGGCCCATGCGCTGTCCAGCATGGAGCGGTGTTCGAAGAAGATGGTCGGGTTGTTGTCGCGCATGGCGTAACGCAGCAGGCCGACGGCGTCTTGGGCGTTGGATGGCATCGCCAACTGCCAGCCGATGGCGTGAATCCACTTCACCTCGTTGCTCTGGCTGTGCCAGGGGTCACCGGCCTTGAAAAAACCACCGGGAATGCGCACCACCATCGGTGCTGCGAAGCGGTTGGCGGTACGCCAGCGCATGGTGCCGCAGTCGTTGAGCTGCTCCTCGGCCGAGTCTGCGTACTTGCGGAACTGGATTTCCGGCACCGGCATCAGACCCGCTGCGGCCATGCCCACTGAGCGGCCAATGATGCCTTCCTCGGACAGGCTGGTGTCGAAAACACGCCCGGTACCGTACTTTTCCTGCAGTCCCAGCGTCGCGCCATGCACACCGCCCTTGGGGCCTACGTCCTCGCCGAATACGACCAGCTTTGGATTGCTGCCCAGCTCGACGTCCAGTGTGCGCCGGATGGCGGTCAGCATGTTGATGCGTTCGTTTTCCGGCTGAGGTTTCGTGCTGCTCACCGGAAACTGGTGACCCAGTGGCCACAGGCCACCTTGCTGCTGCAATTCAGGCCGGCCGTCAGGGCTCGTTTCGCTGAAGACGTAGCGCTGTATGCGCGCGGGGTCGGGCTGCGGGCGCTGGCGGACACTGGCCAGCGCCGCCAGCACTTCGTCGCGTGCACGCTGCGCTGTTTCTGCCCATTCCGAATCCGTCATCAAAGACTCTTCGATCACGAATTCTCTCAAGCGGGGTAGCGGGTCGCGGGCACGCTCGGCCCGGATTTGCAGATCGCTCTTGTATTTCTGGGTGTCCTGGGCGGAATGACCGGACAAGCGGGGTACGGTCAAACGCACCAGGGCTGGGCCGGCCCCTGCGCGAACGTGCTGCAGGCCTCTTGCAAGAAATTCTGATGCCTGGCGCGGATCGCATCCATCGCCGTCGAGCACGAACAGGTTGCCGAAGGACTTCAGATTCTCGGCAATGTTACCGCCGGGCGTTTGTGCCCGGGACGGGACGGAGATGCCATAACCGTTATCCTCGATGTAGAACAGCATGGGCAGCTTTCGAGTGGTCGCATTATTCAGAGCCGCCCAAAATCCGTTGCTGGCGGTAGAAGCGTCGCCGCCCAGCGCTACACCGACGGCGCCTGCCTGGTCGGTCTCGCCAAGCTGGTCACGCTTGTACACGATGGATTCAGCCCAGCCGGATATCGGTGTGTACTGGGTGCCCACGCCGCCACACGCGGGCAGGAAGCATGCACTGTGTTTACGTGGCAGGTTGAATACCACGCCAATGTCGCGGCCGTCGTTCAGCCCGCCGGCACGCATCAAAGGCCCGGCCAAGGCATCTTCCAGGCTCAGACCCAGTGTCAGCAGCAACGGGCGTGAGCGATAATAACCACCGGCAGCGTCGCCGGCCTGATCCAAAAGTGAACCGAGTATGACCTGTGCCATGTCATGACCGCGGGCAGAAAACTGATAAATCAGTTCACGGGACTGGAGCAGCTTTTCTTCTTCCAGGTCATCCAGAGCGCGCGACAGCAGTGTCAGATAGGCAATTTGCGGCCAGTCAAGACTGCTATTGGCGCTGGCCGTGGGGGTGTGCAGATGTTTGAGTGGGCTGGCAGCGGCCAAAGTATCAGCTCCCGGAGCAATTGGGTGTACTGAAATAATATACCTTTTACATGAGAATTATCTTGCGATTAGTGCAGTTATATGCGATAAAAGAGCAATAAAATATCACTCAAACTAATAAATAATGAAAAAAGTTGCTATCAAGATCGATCGTCGGGACATTGCCATTCTAAACGCCTTGCAAAGAGACGGGCGGATGTCCAACCGTGACCTCGCCAAGTGCGTTTCCTTATCGCCTGCACCCAGTTGGCGGCGGTTGCGGGCGCTGGAAGAAGAAGGCGTGATCGATCACTACGCTGCAGTGCTGGATCGGGAAAAAGTCGGCCTGTCGATCCTCGGCTTTGCCCACGTATCCCTGCATGACCATAACAGCGAGACCGTGGAAAAGTTCGACCGCGCCATCATGCGCGCACCCCAGGTGCTCGAATGCCACGCCACCAGCGGGGACTACGACTATATGCTGAAAATCGTCGCGCCCGACATGGCCACCTATCAGGATTTTCTCAGCGGCTACCTGTTGAAGATCGGCGTGGTGCGGACCGTCAACACCAGCTTCGCCCTGAAGCAGCAGAAAAACACGACGGTGTTGCCGCTGGAAGAGCTCTGAAATCGGGCAATCCTGTCCAGGGCACTGAACTGCGTACTGATTGATTCCTGAGGTTGACAAAAGAGAATTAAGAAACTTGACAATTAGTTGACAATCATGGTTTGATTTGCTTTTAGGCTTTACCATAGTATTTAACAGAAATTGACAATTGATTGACAAATGGAATTTGCGGTGAAACAAAAGTCAGTCCGAGAGGCGATTGTTGATTACATAGATGAACACGGCAGTACTGGTAGCCGGGAGCTTTCCCTGCATCTTGGTATCAGCCGCCAGGCACTGCATGCCCACCTGAGAAGGTTGATCGATCACGGTAAACTCTTCAAAACGGGCTCCACTCGAAATGCCCGTTACCACGCTGCAGGTGAGTCGCAGGTAGAAGAGGATTTTGCCGCTGAATTCCAGGTAACCGGACTGGATGAAAGCCGCATCTATCAGCGCTTGTCGCTCAGTTTGAATTTGTCGAGATTGTTGAAAATCAATGTTGAGTCAATAGCCCATTACGCATTCACGGAAATGCTCAATAACGTAATCGATCATTCGGATTCCATCCGAACCCGTGTGCGTGCAAGTCTCGAGCTTGGCAAACTTTCCTTCGAAATAAAGGACTGGGGAAAAGGCGTTTTTGCATCGATTGCCGACAAGTTTTCACTGGATAGTGAGCAGGATGCAATGGTGGAGCTGGTAAAAGGTAAAACCACGACGATGCCCGACGCGCATTCGGGCGAGGGAATTTTTTTCACCTCAAAAGCGACCGACCGGTTCGTGCTTCGTTCACACCGGATCCAACTGGAGTGGGATCGTGCCCGGGGTGATGTTTTTGTCTCGACGCCAAGATACATCAAGGGCACATCCGTCAGTGTGGAGATCAAACGTGGTTCCCGGCTGAAGCTGGAAGACGTTTTTTCACGTTATGCACCGGAAGAATTCGATTACCAGTTCCAGAAGACACGGGTACATGTCAAATTATTACGAAAGGATTATGTGTCGCGCTCCGAAGCAAAAAGGTTGATGCAAAACCTGGACAGATTTCGGGTGGTTGAGCTTGAATTCAGGGGAGTAAAAGCGATGGGCCAGGGGTTTGCGGATGAAATATTCCGTGTATTTTCCTTGCAATACCCGGATGTCGAAGTACATGCGGTTAATGCCAGCTCAGCTATCCAGGCCATGATCCAGCATGTTCAAACTAGCGGTGAATAATACGGGTACAGGACGCAAAAAGCCCTTTTTTCATGCAGGCTGCGGCGGACATCTTGCAATAAAACCAATGGGCCATTCGCCGGATTGTCCTGGATTATTCCCTGACTGTCTTGACGGTTGAAAACAGGCTGAGCCCCTGGTATTTCTCGCTGACCATCTCGGCGAACGGACGCGAGTAGTACACTCCTGCACAATAGACATTCCCGCCCCATTCGGTCCGGGGTTTCACATCCGGCAGAAGGGCACGGATGGATGCACGTCCCTCGCGGTCCTGGGGCACAACGATTACGCTATAAGCAGTTTTTGATTGTTCCGCATTGATGTAATTTTCAATCATGCCCTTGATCTCATCAAGAATGAACTGCTCTTCACCACTGATGTTCTGATCCACGCTCACCAGTGAATTGATGATGTCGAGGAATTGCGAGGCCTGGTCCTTGTCCGGCGAGATGGACAGGTATTCAGATAATTTCTTTCGCAGGTCAATGTGCATCTGATCGGTCGCTTGATCGGTCTCAGAGTCGAAGGCCTTGCGAAAATCAATCTTGATGTTCCAGCGGTCGGCAAATGCCTGGATAAAAGCCATTTCCCGCTCATCCAGGTCCTTGTCGATCATCGCCAGTCTGCGCAGTACATCAAGGATGGTGCGGGCGCCGGCGGGGCGTACCAGGGCATTGATCAGGTCCAGGCTTTCCTCTTTTTCCAGTTTCAGGGCACGCTTGACCTTGCTCCAGAGACCTTCACGCCCCTCCATGCGCACCCACAGACCGATTCCGATCATCAGGAAAAACAGGGTCAGGGCGAGCTTGATCGACATGTTGGAAAAAATCATCAAGTCGGGATCGATGAGCGTGTATTTGATCAGGAACGGGAGGGTGGTAACAATGCCGATAAGCTGCGCGGAAACGGAGACACTTTCCGATACGACTGGCTCGTGTTTACGCGACCAGATCTTGTTGGCCGTGAGGTAGGTTTTGACCACGGTCAGCACAATTGCGCCCACGATCAGCATATTGATGAGTTGTTCGAATAGTTTCATTTCAGTACCCGTGCGATTAGGCGGATTTATTGCTTTTCGTCAGGTTTTGGCATTGTTTTGCAGGCTTCAAGCCCAGCAATCTGCGCAATCAACTACGCGGTAATGCCATAAGCGATACCTATGCGAAATACGTTTCTGCGCTTGAGTGCGTTAAATAAGGACAAGGGTTGGCTTCTTTGTGTCCATGATTGCAGTCAAGCATAGTTGCTCAACCACAAAAATGCTAAAAGAATGCGTCGCTGCGTTTCATGATGCGTTCTCCGGTTGCCAAAAGCCTGGAATGTAGGTGAAGAGATACGTGTTGTGTAGGGAATCACGGTTCGATCACCTTTGAACGATTTTTTTGGCTTCGCCCTATCTATACTGGACACTGTAATTGCAAGACAGAAAGACAACGTTGAAAACGGCAAACCCAGGAATGCGGGGCTGCCATGGACCACAGAACTGAGGGCGGAAGCAGCAGCAAAATTCAAGCAAGGCTGTTCTGTTGATGAACTGGCGGAAAGTTTTGCACGAACAAACGGGGCGATTACATCAGAACTGGTCAAGCAAGGTCTTATTGATGCCGCAGAAGTAGCTGGATATCGTCAGAATAGAGCTACATATTGAAACACTGAAGATTCAATGCTTTAGGCTGAGGTCGACAATCACTCGCTCCACATCCCCGGAAAACTGCATTCTCCGCTCCATTTCCGGCGTCAGGTAGACCATGCCGAACTCATCTACGACCAGCACCTGGTTCAGATCAAGCGCCCGGGCTACTGCGGGCCACCCATTCAGGCCCGCTACCACCAGCGCTGTTGCGGCCGCGTCCGCCACAATACCCTCACCGGCGATAACCGTGACGGATGCCACGTCCTCCACTGGCCAGCCGCTGCGCGGGTCCAGAATGTGCGGGTAGCGCTTGCGCTGGTCCTGCCGGAAACGCTCATAATTTCCCGAAGTGAACAGGGCTTCATCGTCGCGGACCTCCACCGCCCCGATGACGCCGCCGCCGGGCTTCCTGACCGCCACTTTCCATGGCCGGTCGCCGTGACGTCCCATCGCACGTAGATCCCCCCCCGCGTTCACAATGGCGCTGGTGATACCCAGCTCCCGCATACGCCCGATGGCCAGGTCCACCGCATAACCCTTGGCAATACCGCCAAAATCCAGCTGAACATACGGGTTTTCAGACCTCAGTTGCAGGCCGTCGATGTGGATGTCCTGGCTTGAGGGCCGGTGGGTGAGTAGTTCATCGATACTGGCCTGGTCCGGGGGCGGGCCGATGACCGGATAGTCAGAGGTGTGGAAACCCCACAAGCGGATCAGCGCGCCGATCGCCGGGTTGAAGCGGCCTCCCGAGAGCTTTTCGATCTCCTGTGAGCGCCGGACCATTGCAACGATGTCCGCGTCCGCTTTTGCCGTCTGTCCGTTTGCGAAGGCCTGGTTGATTTCCGTCAGCCTGCCCGGCTCCCAGGCATGCCAGTCCCGGTGCATCCCCTGGAACATTTGCTGCAATTCAGTGAACGCGCGATCACCCTGCTCCTGCGAAGCACCCCAGAGCTTCACCTCAACGATCGTGCCGAAGACAAAAAACTCGGCGTTTTGTTCCTCGTTTCGATGGCACGCAGCCAGCAAGACCAGGCATACAACGATGATTATTAATTTTTTCTTGAGGAAATGGTTCTCTGACCCCACATCGTTTGCGCGCCGGTTAGCTAAAACGTTATAGTTCAAAACAATGCGAATTCTAACCATATTATTACTTAATCTCTTTACCCATTTAACGCATGCCTGTGATGTTGATGGCATAGACGGTATACAGCAATGGGATAGAAATAGCTCAATGATCATACAAAAGCTTATATCATCGAACAGCCGTGACTGCCATGAGCAATGGGTTGGATTGATACACCATAAGGATCAAAACGTCAGAACAATGGTTGCAAGCACAGTCGGTGAGCAGAAAATTTTACCGGAATTGTCCATACCTGCCCTGGTAGCTAATTTTTTCCAAGCAAATGGTGAAGAAGGGGCAATTTACTATGAAGCTGTAGCCAAATTTGGGAAACAAGCTGAAAATGATGTAATGCATGCATTAAAAAGTGAATCATGGCTGGTTCGTACGAGGGCATGCGATGCGCTAATGATCATTCGAAAAGCAAAAGATATGAATCAACGCCAATGGATTTGTCTCAATCTGTTTTTGTAACTGCGGCCTTATCGTTGCCTGTTGTTACCCTCATTGCACTCGTTGGACGAAGCCGCTACGCGGCAGAAAAAGCAAAAAG
>JADFKH010000284.1 GCA_022565025.1 Pseudomonadota bacterium | reverse complement strand
ACATGTCCAGGAAACGTTCTCACACATTCCGATTCTCGCCAGCACTCTGAAACCTCGTGAAAAGGTCACGGGAAGTAACGAATGGGCGGTCAGCGGTCAGTACACTGACAGTGGTAATCCGCTGGTGGCCAATGACCCGCACCTTGCGCTGGGCACGCCAGCTACCTTCCACGAGTCCAACCTCGTGTACAACATTGGTGATGACAGCTACGCGGTGAGCGGTGTACAGTTCCCTGGCGCACCGGCGTCATCCAGGGTTGCAACAACTGGATCTGCTGGGGCAGTACAGTACACCCGATGGACGTCACAGACGTATTCCAGGACGAGGTCTTGCTGAACGCCCTTGGATTACCGACGCATACGGTGCACAACGGCGTACCTGAACCGCTGAAACTGATCTTCCAGTCCTTTTTTGTCAACGTGATCGGCGATGCAACGCCCGACTCCATCATCCGCGCAAACGTTGGTTACGATCAGGGAGTTATCACCTGGGTTTCACCGCGCCGCAACAACGGTCCGTTGCTGGACTTCAGTGGTAGTTCGGCACTTTTTGTGCAGTACACCGGCTGGGGTCCGACCACCGATATGAAATTCATCCTCGAGATGGATAGGGCTCGCAACATGGACGAGTTCAAGGCGGCACTGCAGTATTTTGACGTGGGCTCCCAGAACTGGATCTACGGTGATGTAGAAGGCAACATCGGCTACTTTTCCAGCGCGGAAAAACCGCTGCGTGCGGACCTGGCCGCCGGCACTGTGGATGGTGGTGTTCCACCGTGGATCATCCGCGACGGCACCGGCGCACTGAACCACGAATGGCTGCCGGTAATGAATCCGCAGCCGGCGCAGTCCATTCCTTTCGAGATGCTGCCGTATGACGAGATGCCGCAGGTCGTGAATCCACCATGGGGTTACATCGCCAATGCCAACAACGACCCGATCGGCACGACCCTGGACAACAATCCCCTGAACCAGCTGCGCCCGGGCGGCAACGGTATTTACTACCTGAACCCGGGTTATGCCGATTATCGTATGGGCCGCGTGGACCGGGTGCTTAAGGCACTTGTCGAGTCCGGTGTGCCCGTAACTGCCCAGGATATGATGGATCTGCAGGCCAATGTCCAGTTGCTCGACGCGGAACTTACATTACCTACCCTGCTGGCCCAGTTCAACGGTGTCGAACTGCCACCCGGCAGCCCGATGGCGCAGGCGCTGGACGTACTATCCACCTGGGACTACAGCTCGCCTACGGGGCTGGCCGAGGGCTGGGATGCAGGTGACGATCCGGAAATGGCAGTGGAGCCCGACGACGTGGAGGTGCGCAATAGCGCCGCGGCATCCGTGTTCGCGGTTTGGCGTTCCATGCTGGTGCGCAACACCATTGATGCCACACTGACTGCTGTGGGGCTGGGTGGCAATCTGCCTGGCAGCACAAGCACGCAACGAGCATTCACACACCACCTGCTGAACTACGGCAGCAACGGCGGCTTCGGTGCATCTGGCCTGAACTTCTTCTCACAGGGCCTCGCATCTACCGTTCAGGGAAGCCTGCAACAGGCACTTGATTTGCTGGCGTCCGACGAATTTGCTCCGGCATTTGCCAATTCGACCGACGTGATGGATTACCGCTGGGGCAAACTGCACCGCATCGTGTTTGCTCATCCGCTGGGTGTCGATCCGTTGAACGTTCCCAACGGCGGCGGCTTCATGGACCTGGATCCGAATTTGCCCGGCTTAGCCCGGCAGGGTGGTTTCCAGGCGGTGGATGCTTCGTCCCACAGTGCGCGCGCCAATACGCTGAACGGCTTCATGTTCGCCTCTGGCCCCAACCGCCGCTTTGTGGGTGAAATGACGCCCGACGGCGTGGTCGGTTATGAGACAATACCGGGCGGTCAGAGCGGGGTGTTCTTCCATCCGAATTACTCCAGTCAGTTGCCGCTGTGGCTGACCAACAGTTACCACGAGCTGGCGCTGGGTGAAGCGGATGGTGAAGCAACCGCGGTCATTACCCACACATTCAGCCCCGCCGAGTGATGCCGATTCTGCGGGAAGAACTGAAAGACAGGACCAGGACACGAAGGCGGCCATGAGCCGCCTTCGTTATAACCGGCAGGTGGCGGTTGAGCACTTATGCCGCCAGTGCGACTCCATGCGCCATTTCATTGATGACTGTGGCGGTCTGGGCCTGAAAGTGCGCCGCGAAAGCGACCTTTTTAACGCGCTTGCTCGGGCCATCGTTTATCAACAGCTTTCGGGCAAGGCTGCGGCAACCATACACGGCCGCTTCACCCACTTGTTCAGTGAGGAAGTGCCCGCAGCCGCCGCGGCCAGACGATTGTCGATGGAGCGACTTCGCGGCGTAGGACTTTCCCGTAACAAGGCGCTGGCCATCCAGGATCTGGCGGAAAAATCTCTGGACGGCAGCCTGGCAAGCACACGGCAAATGGTTCGAATGGATGACGCTCAGGTCATCGAGAACCTGTGCCGGGTGCGTG
>JADFKH010000283.1 GCA_022565025.1 Pseudomonadota bacterium | reverse complement strand
ACGATCTCGAGGCCAAGCAACCGTTCATTGACAACGGATTGGATGTGCTCGATCCGTCCCGTTACTACAACCCGGAATTCATGACACGGGAATGGGAGAAATTGTGGACCCGGACCTGGCTGATAGCCGGCATTGAAAGCGACATCCGAGAACCGGGCGACTACTCGGTTTTCCGCCTCGGGCGTGAGAGCTTTATCATTGTGCGGCAGGAAAACGGCTCGGTGAAGGCGCTGTATAACGTATGCGCACACCGTGGCAACGAGCTCATACACAACGACAGGGGCAGCCTGGTGCAGTTCACTTGCTCATTCCACTCCTGGCAATACGGCCTGGACGGGGTCAACACACATATCACGGACAAGGAAACAATAAATCCAAAGCTGGTGTGCAAGACTCCGAGGATTAAGGAAGTGCATTGCCAGACCCATGCCGGCCTGATCTTCATTAACTTGGACGACAATCCGCCTCCGTTAAAAGAGCGCCTGGGGCTGCCTGAGGGTTACCTGGAGATGTATAAGCTGGACAAGATGCGTTGCGTACGGCACACCTTCAGCGAGTGGGCAGCCAACTGGAAGACCGGGGTTGATGCCTTCTATGAGACGTATCATCTGCACGCGGTACATCCGGAAACCCAGGACGTGATGGATGACATGGGCGTACAGGTGGACCTCTATCCCCAAGGATGCAGCCGCATGCTGGTGCCCATTGCGGTCAAGACCAAGCGGCAAGCCGACCAGGAAGCCATGAATCCCAGCCTGGAATACATGATGACGGAGGCGAGCATCGACCCAGCGCAGTTCAAAGGTAGTGCCAGGGAAGTGCGAGAGGCAATACAGCGGGCCAAACGGGAGCGTTCAGACCGGCTCGGCCTGGGTTATGAGCGATTCACTGATGGACAGCTGACGGACAGCTGGGCAACGGGTATTTTTCCAAATGTACAGGTTGGCCTGCATCCGGAGGGCGCATTCCTGATGCGCTTCATGCCTCACCCAAGCGATCCGGAGAAGTTTTATTACGACACCATGACCCTGGTCCACCCGGTGGATGATCCGGATTACTCCGTGCCGGGCTGGATGGGCTTACCCGAGGGTACCGATACCAGCGGCGATATCAGGCCGGATACCGAGTACACAGCGATCGGGGACCCACCGAATCTCGGTCAAGTCCTGGACCAGGATTCCGAGCTATTGCCGGTGGTGCAGCGCGGAATTCGTTCCAGGGGATTCGCCGGCGCGATCTGGGGCGAACAGGAACAGCGGCTGCGGCATTTTCACAAGGAACTGAACAGGTACCTGGACGGAAAAAAGTAAACCCATTTTTAGGTTTTGATCGAGGTGGTAACGGTCTTGCTCTTCGATCACAATGAATCATTGATTTTCCGTCGATGGTTGGTTCCAATGAGGTGAGTTCTTGTCCCGAATTTCGATCATCATCATTGCAATGATCATTGTGCTGGCGGCCCCGGTGATCTACATAACCGGTATCTCCCTCAACTGGTACGGTGAACTGGAAGATACCGGTTTGATTGAAGCACCCCCGGTCCCCGAGGCAATTCGCCGTGCGCAGGATTCTGCTCAACGCAAAGCCACAACACAAAGTGCTGTTGCAGATCCCAAACAGATCCTTTTCGGCGATTTACACGTCCACACTACGTTTTCATCCGATGCTTTTCGGATGGCACTGCCCATGGTGCAGGGCGACGGAGCCCACCCGCCGGCCGATGCCTGTGATTTCGCCCGTGTCTGTTCTATGCTCGATTTCTGGGCACTGACTGACCACGCCGAGAGCCTGACCCCGGAGCACTGGCACGCGTCAATTGCAAACGTGCAGCAGTGCAACGCAATAGCCGGTGACAGTACCAACCCGGACATGGTCACGTTTATGGGCTTCGAGTGGACCCAGGCGGGTAGCACGCCGGAAACGCACTACGGCCACAAGAATGTCATCTTCAGAGATACCGAGCCGGAAAACCTGCCAACCCGGCCCATCGGTTCACTTTTTCGTGCTGCTTTTGGCAGCATTCCTCTCAATCTGCGGCTGCTGCCGCCACTGCGGGACCTGCCCAATCGACAGCGCTACTATGATTTCAGCCGTTTGATCCAGGCCATCTCGGCACAAGCGTTATGCCCGGAAGAAGGGCACGTACGCGATTTTCCGGCGGATTGTGCAGAAATTGCAGCGACACCCGAAGTGCTGTTTCGCAAACTGGCCGAATGGGAACTCGACTCCATCGTTATCCCGCATGGCACCGCCTGGGGAATATACTCGCCGGCTGGCACCTCACTGGACAAGCAACTGGCCGGCAACATGCATGATCCACAGCGCCAGACCCTGATCGAAGTTTATTCCGGCCATGGCAACTCCGAGGTGCATCGCGATTGGCGTGCGGTTGAACACTCTGCCGAAGGTGAGTTGGTCTGCCCGCAACCCCGAAGCGATTACCTGCCTTCGTGCTGGCAGGCCGGGGAACTGATTCGACAACGCTGTCTGGCCACTGGTATGGAGGATGGGGAATGC
>JADFKH010000096.1 GCA_022565025.1 Pseudomonadota bacterium | reverse complement strand
CTGGCTAATGAGCAGGTTATCAAGAGCCGGGGCTGGCGTTCCGGGGCCGAGGTTGAACGTAAATCAATCTCCCAGTGGTTCCTGAAAATCACCGATTACGCAGAGGAATTGCTCCAGGGCCTGGACCAGCTCGAAGGCTGGCCGGACTCGGTCAAGACCATGCAACGGAACTGGATCGGCCGGTCCGAGGGCGCCGAATTCGAAATGAAGCTGTGCGATGCACAAGGCAAGCCCGACCCACAGGGCAGGGGTGTGGCCGTGTTTACCACGCGCCCGGACACCTCGTTCGGCATGACCTACGCTGTGCTGGCGCCTGAACATCCGCTGGTTTCCGGGATTTCGACGCAGGACCAGGCCGAAGCCGTCCAGGCCTTCGTGAAACAGGTGCAAAAAACGAGTGAAACAGAGCGGCTGGCGCTTGGCGGCGCACTGGAAAAACGGGGCGTCTTTACCGGCGCCTATGTGTTTAATGCTTTTACCGCCAAGCCCGTTCCTCTTTATATTGCTGACTACGTGCTGATGGGCTACGGCACGGGCGCCATCATGGCGGTGCCGGGACAGGACCAGCGGGACTGGGATTTCGCGATCAGTCACCAACTGCCGATCGTGCGTACCGTGGAGCCCCCGAAAGACTGGGAAGGCGAGGCCTGGACCGGCGATGGCATCGCGATCAACAGCGACTGGCTGAATGGTCTGAACGTGGACGAGGCGATTGAAAAAGCAATGGTCTGGTTGGAGTCCGAGGGCATCGGCAAGCGCGTCGTCAACTACCGGCTGCGCGACTGGGGTGTGAGCCGCCAGCGTTACTGGGGCTGTCCCATTCCGGTGATCTACTGTGAAAAATGTGACGCAGTTCCGGTGCCGGAGGACCAACTGCCGGTGGTGCTGCCCGAAGATGTGACCTTTATGGGCGTGCAATCGCCAATCAAGGCCGACCCGGAGTGGCGCAAGACGACCTGTCCGCAATGCGGTGGGCCGGCGGAGCGCGAAACCGACACCTTTGACACCTTCATGGAATCTTCCTGGTATTACGCCAGGTATTGCTGCCCTGATGCCGATGCGCAGTTGGATGAACGGGCCAGGTACTGGCTACCCGTCGACCAGTACATCGGAGGTATCGAGCACGCCATCTTGCACCTGATGTATTTCCGCTTTTACCACCGGCTGTTGCGCGACGCGGGCCTGGTGGATTCGGATGAACCGGCGACGAATGTGCTGTGCCAGGGCATGGTGATTGCGGACACTTACTATCGAGAGGATGAGGACGGCGAGGTCCACTGGATCAATCCTGCCGATGTCGAGGTGGAGCGCGACCGCAAAGGCAGGCCAACCGGTGCGAAATTGGTCTCGGACGGCCGGCCGGTGGAAATAGGTGCGGTGGAGAAGATGTCGAAGTCAAAGAACAACGGCATCGACCCCGAAGGCCTGGTCGAGCGTTATGGAGCGGACACCGTTCGCCTGTTCTCAATGTTTGCATCGCCGCCGGACCAGTCACTGGAATGGTCCGAATCGGGTGTCGAGGGCGCTTCGCGTTTCTTACGCAGAGTGTGGTCACAGGTCACTGAACACATCGAAAACGGACCCGTCGAGGCGCTGGATACGGCCTCTTTGAATGCTGCGGAAAAAGAAATCAGGCGCCTGTTGCATGACACCATTGCCAAAGTCAGTGATGACGTCAGCAGGCGATACACGTTCAATACGGCCATCGCAGCAGTGATGGAACTGACCAATCATCTGGCGCGATTCGAAATCAAGGGTGGTCAATCAAGGGCGGTACTGCAGGAGGCCTGGCTGGCCATTGTCCGCCTGCTGGGGCCCATTACGCCGCACATTTGCGAGGTGCTGTGGGAGGCTCTTGGCGGTAGCGGCCCGCTCTACCGGGCGCCCTGGCCGCAGGCGGATGAATCCGCCAGGCAGCGCACGAAAATCACTTTGGTGGTGCAGATCAATGGCAAGTTGCGCGCCAGGATGGAACTGGAGCCCGGCGTGGACCAGGAAGCGGTATTCGAGCAAGCAGTCGCGATTGAAAACGTAAGGCGGCACATGGCAGGCAAGCAGGTCCGGAAAGTCATCCATATTCCCGATCGCCTGCTGAATATTGTAGTAGGCTGAACTTGATGTCACTGATTCAGTTTAATCCGCGGATGAAGGAGCACGACTGGTGCGGTTGGCGCAACATACGGATGAGTGCAGTGCTAATGTTGATGCTGCTCTGTTCCGCTTGTGGTTTTCAGCTGCGGGAGGACCTGGATCTGCCGCCGGAAATGGCGCGCACACGCTTGGTCATCGACGACCAATACAGCTTCCTGGCCCGCCGGGTCCGGGGCCTGCTGGAACAAAGCGGTACCCGCTTTGTGGCCAGCGATGTTGCCACCGCCTTCCTGGAAATTCCGACCAATAAAGTGGTTATCGCCGTGTTGACCATTGGCGATAATGCAACTGTCAGGGAGTACCGGGTCAGCCATACGGTGAAGTTTCGGGTAACCGATGCCAATGGCCGTGAACTCGTTCGCTGGCAGACCATCCGCCAAGCGCGGGAGCTCAGTTTCGATGCACAGAATATTCTTGCCATATCCCGCGAGCAGGAATACCTCAAACAGGACTTGGCAGAGACACTTGCCCGCATGCTTGTGACGCGTCTGGGGTCATAATATAGGACACTACACTAGGATAGGCATGGCCGTTAGCGCCGATCAGTTACCCACCCTGCTTTCACGCTCCCTGGAGCCGGTTTACCTGGTGGCCGGAGACGAAGCCCTGTTGGTCCAGGAATGCAGGGACCAGATCATCGAGGCTGCCCGCAAACAGGGCTATCTCGAGCGCGATGTCTACCAGGTTGAAGGGAGGTTTGACTGGAGCAGCATTGCCGTGGATTCAGCCGCTCCCTCCCTTTTTTCCGCACGGAAAATTGTCGATATCAGGTTGCCTGCCGGCAAGCCGGGAAAGGATGGTGCCAAAGTGCTGGGCGAAATGGCGAACTCGCCCGACCCTGATCAGTTGTTACTCGTATCCTGTGGTCGGTGGAGTGTCGCATCGAGGAAAACAAAGTGGGCCGGTACGCTTGCCAAACACGGTGTGCTGGTAGAAATATGGCCGGTCAAGCCCAACCAGTTGCCGAACTGGATCCGCAACCGCATGTTAAAGGCGGGTCTGGATCCTGATCCAGAAGCGGTTCAATTGCTGTCGGATCTTGTGGAGGGAAATTTGCTGGCTGCGCAACAGGAAATCGAAAAACTATTGTTGCTGGACCGGGGCAGCGCGGTGACTGCACAATTGATCCGCCAGTCCGTTGCCAACAGCGCCCGTTTTGATTCGTTCCGGCTGGTTGAGTGCAGCCTCCAGGGGCAGTTGGATGAATGCCTGCGGGTGGCTACGGGCTTGCAGCGTATGAATACCCCCATCCAGATCGTGGTCGGTGCCCTGTATCGCGAGCTGAGTCTGGCCGGTACCGTTCGTGCTGCGATCCACTCGGGTGAGAATGAATCTTCAGTATTCCGTAAATTTAATGTCTGGTCGACCCGGCAGGGTCCGATGAAAGCCGCAATCAGGCGACTGTCGGCAGACAATCTGGATGATACTTTCCGCTCACTTGCCCTGATTGACCGCCAGAGCAAAGGACGCGCAGCCGGTGACCCGTGGCAAACGCTGGACAGGCTTCTTTGGCATTTGTGTGAACCCGGTGCCGCGCACCTGCAGTGAATGACCCAATGACGAGATCCACACAGGCCATAGGAATTTTTGGCGGCACCTTTGATCCGGTTCATTACGGACACCTGCGGGCCGCACTCGAGGCCATGGAAATGCTGCAGCTGCAGGATTTTCGCCTGTTGCCGGCCGGTACACCGCCTCATCGCGCCAACACCTTTGCATCGGCTGATCATCGCCTGGCCATGCTGAAACTGGCCCTGTCCCGATACCCGGAACTGCAGGTGGATGATCGCGAGGTCCGGCGCGAAGGATCGTCTTTCATGGTGGAAACACTGGGCGAGATCAGGAGGGAAGCCGGAGATGTACCCATCCTGATGATGATCGGGCAGGATGCGGCTAATGTCTTGGATCAATGGCATGAGTGGCATAGACTGTTTGACTTGACACACTTGGTGATTATGCGCAGGCCGGAATCGAAACACGTTTACTCCAGTACCCTTTTCGAGCAGATGCAACGGCGGTTGGTGAACAATCCAGCTCAGTTACAAAATTCGGCTGCAGGCCTAATTTTACCCCTCGAGGTCACGCAGCTGGCCATTTCTTCGACCGGGATCAGGCGCCAGATCCATGCTGGTTTGTCGCCCCGATTCCTGTTGCCGGACCCGGTAATTGATTACATCTATGAGCAGGGGCTTTATGCATAGTAAATTGCGGGACAGGCCAGGACAGGATAAAATTCACCGGTCGAATCCAGGATGAGGTTCTATTGACCAAGCAAAACACTGCGGACGTTTTGTCGTTCGCCCAACTGCAGGAGCTGGTAGTCACCGCTCTTGAAGATTTCAAAGCTGTCGATATCCAAATCATTGATGTCTCTGGCCGCAATCCGCTGACGGAACTGTTTGTCATTGCGTCCGGCAATTCCAGCCGGCATGTGAAGTCCATGGCGAACAATCTGATTATGCAAGCCAAGGCGGCCGGTTGTCAGCCGCTGGGTGTGGAAGGACAAAGACATGGGGAATGGGTTCTGGTTGACTTGAATGATGTGGTCGTTCACTTGATGCTGCCCCAGACCCGGGCTTTTTATAACCTTGAAAAACTCTGGCAAATCAGCAGCGACCGGCGCAGCAGCGCCAGTCAACTACTGGTTTAAATGAAACTCATCGTAGCGGCTGTTGGACAGCGCATGCCGGACTGGGTCCAGACGGCCTGGTCGGAATACGCCCGCCGTTTCCCCAGGGGTTTTTCGCTGGAACTACGCGAGATCCCACTGTTGAAGCGATCCCGCAACGCAGATATTGACTCGCTACGGACCAGGGAAGGTGAAGCGCTGCTTAAAAGGGCGCCATCCGGTTTCCGGATTATTGCGCTGGATGAGCTTGGCAAGCAGTGGTCTACTGCAGAGCTTGCCGGGGAGATGGAGCGCTGGATGCGTGAAGAGCATGGCGTGTGTTTCCTGGTCGGGGGTCCTGACGGACTGTCACAGCAGTGCAGGCAACAGGCGCATCAGGTCTGGTCCCTTGGTAGGCTGACGCTAGCGCACCCAATGGTGCGGACCTTGCTCGCCGAGCAGTTGTACCGGGCCTGGACCATCACTCAGAATCACCCGTACCACCGGGCTTAACCCGCATATTGCATGAAGGCGGATTAAATCCATGCATTACGTCGCCGTAAAACCTCCGCTCATCCTGGCTTCCTCATCCCCGCGGCGGCGGGAATTGCTGAACCAGGTTGGTATGGCATACCAAGTGATTGTCGCGGACATCGATGAATCCATCCGGCCAGGGGAGGACGCCGGGGAATATGTTTGCCGCATGGCCCGGGAGAAGGCGCTCGAAGTACACCAGCGTGACGGAGTTACGGTGGCAGTTTTGGGCGCCGATACCGCCGTGGTTGTAAACGGGCGTGTCCTCGGTAAACCGGTGGATCGGGAGGATGCGATTCGCATGCTCGAGAGTTTGTCTGGCAGAACGCATGAGGTGTGGTCGGCTGTGGCGCTGGTTTCGCCGGGGGGTGGGCTCCGTCAACGTCTGAACATCACCAGGGTCACTTTATCGGAACTTGATCGGGCGTGGATCGAGTCCTATTGCGACAGTGGCGAGCCGATGGACAAAGCGGGTGCTTATGGAGTGCAGGGCATCGCGGCGCAGAAAATTTCGCACATGGAGGGGAGTTATTCGGGAGTCATGGGCCTGCCGCTCCACGAAACTGCGGAAATTCTGCAAGCAGCAGGCGTTTTAAATAAAGCCTCCGCTGCAAGGTGATATTCTGATCTGGTTGATTTGTTGCAATATGCGGGTTAGTGCGTGAGCGAAGAAATTCTGATTAATACTACACCCTCTGAATCGCGGGTGGCGTTGGTGGAAAGCGGCATGCTGCAGGAGGTCTGGCTGGAGCGTGCCGACCACACCGGCTACATTGGTAATATTTACCTGGGCGAGGTCTCACGGGTTTTGCCGGGCTTGCAGGCTGCATTCGTGGATATCGGCCTTGAGCGGACTGCATTTCTTCATGCACGGGACCTGGAGCGACAGGATTTATCCGCCACGGAGGGAGAACAGCCACCAGAACCCCTGATTGCCGGCTCGCTAAGGCCTGGGGAGCAGATCATGGTTCAGGTCATCAAGGACCCGCTGGGTAGCAAGGGTGCTCGCCTGACGGCCAAAATCAGTATTCCTTCCCGTTTTCTGGTGCTTCTGCCCGATTGTGAAACGATAGGAATTTCCGTGCGTATTGAAGAGGAATCCGAAAGAATACGCTTGCAAGAACTTGTGCACACGCTGCGCGATGATGCTCTGGGACATGGCTACATCGTGCGTACCAACGCTGAGGGTGTGAACGATTTCGCTTTTTCTGCGGATATGGTTTACCTGGGAAAAGTCTGGCAGGCCATCAAAGAGCGTGCCGTGGGCGCCGGGGCTGTGAGCTGCATTTACGAAGATCTTTCACTGCCGCTGCGTGCCTTGCGCGACATGATGCATGAGGATATTGACCGGGTCAGGATCGACTCCCCCCAGGTGCTGCAAAAAGTCCGGGATTTTGTACAACGCTTCGTGCCGGACTGGCGGGACCGCATCGAGGAATATTCCGCTGACCGACCTATTTTTGACCTGTTTGGCGTAGAGGACGAAATCGAAAAGGCACTTAAACCTGTAACGCTCCTGAAATCCGGCGGCTACCTGGTATTCGATCAAACCGAGGCAATGACCACAATAGACGTCAATACGGGTGCTTATGTGGGTCACAGGAATGTCGAAGAAACGATCTACAAGACCAACCTGGAAGCAACCCACTCCATCGCGAGGCAACTGCGCTTGAGGAATCTGGGCGGCATCATCATTGTCGATTTTATCGATATGGCGGATGAAGAACACCGCCGGCAAGTCATGCGTTCGTTTGAGCGGGCGCTGGAACGGGATCACGCCAAAACTGCACTGACCCCTATTTCTGCACTGGGCCTGGTTGAAATGACCAGGAAAAGAACCACTGAAAGCCTCGAGCGGCGTTTGTGTATTCCCTGTCCTCATTGCGAAGGCCGTGGTAGCGTAAAGAGCACAGAGACGGTTTGCCTGGAGATTTTTCGGGAAATCGTGCGCTCCAGCAGGCAGTTTGAGGCACATAAACTGATGGTGCTGGCATCTTCACAGGTGGTTGAGAGAATTCTCGATGAGCAGTCTGTAACCGTCGCAGAACTCGAGGAACTGACCGGCAAGACCATCCGTTTTCAAAGGGAAGAACAGTACGCGCAGGAACAATTCGATGTCGTCTTACTCTGAACTTACCGGGTCGACAGAATAATGATGAGCCTGAAGATCATTTTGCGCCGGGCCAGGACCTTGATCTGGACTGCCATGTCCATTTTAATCATCCTGGCAGCGGTATTGGTGGGTGTCGGTAAACTGTTGATGCCGTACAGCGACCGTTATCAGGATCGCCTGGAAGCCTGGCTTTCCAAAGAGTTCGGGCGCCCGGTCGTGGTGGAAAGTTTCACCGGTGAATGGAATGCTTTTGGACCGAGATTAACTTTGCAGGGAATGAGACTGCTGCCATCGGCAGGAGGCGATCCCGGCGAGTCGGGCGTCATTGCGATCGAATCCGCTGCCTTGGATATCAAGCCACTCAATGCATTGATTCCTGGCCGCCCGCTGTACAATTTCCGGGTCATCGGTGCAGATTTACAGTTGTTGCTCAAGGCTGACGGCCGGCTGGAACTTTCCGGTTTCGGTGTCAGCGGCAGGGGTACGGGTGGCAGCAGTTCCGGGCTCATGGAACTGGCCAAAGTGGGTGAAGTGATCCTGCAGGACTCCAGCCTGGAATACGTGGATGAGAAACACGACATTCACCTTCGGTTTTCATCCATTAACGGACGGCTGCACATGGATGGGGATGAATTCTCTACCGAAATCCAGGCCAGTCTTTACGATGCTCGCAGTGAACTGGTGTACGGGGAAGTGCAAGCCACCCTTTTGTTCTTCCTGGACGAGGATCAGAAGATGACCCAGGCTGCCTGGCAGGCATCAACCCGGGAATTGATGCTGGCTGCCTTGCAGGGCAAGCTTCCGGCTAACCCATTCCTGCCTTTAACCGGCTGGCTCAATGCCGAGTTGTGGGGGGACTGGTCACCCAGTGAGGGGCTGCGGATCCAGGGGGTCAGTGATCTGAAGGATGCCAGGCTGGTCAGCAACCATCAGGATCTGGCCATTGACCACCTTAACATGCGTTTCAACTGGCACTTCCGCGAAAAAGGACGGTGGCGGCTCGATATCGCAGATTTTCTGTTTGAAGATGATAAAGAGTCATGGACAGCGCCTAATATTTCCCTGGCCCGGAATATCCCGCAAGACGTGGGTCTGTGGATCAGTGCAGACCAGTTACCCCTCGGATTTTCCCTTGGTGTCACCCGGGATATCATGTCCATTTATGCAACTCAGTGGCCCGCCTCGCTGCCCCAGGCCATCTTGGGCCGGGTCGACGAGTTGGAACTGATTCTCAATAATTCCTGGCAGATCGAACTTGTTCGTGGTTCTCTCAGCGGGGTCAGTGTTGCAGCATCGGACCGCTGGCCGGGTGTGCAGGGGCTGGACGCTGTCGTTGCGCTGCAACACGGTTCTGGCAGCATCTCTTTGACGGGTTCAAAGGTGTTGCTGGATTGGCCGCGAATGTTTGATCAACGTTTGCATTTCACGGTGCCAACGTGTCACCTCGATCTTGCTTGGGGTGAGCAATGGCAGGCGGGGCTCGACGATTGCAAGCTGGAAAACGAAGATCTTGCAATTACGGGCCGCGTGGTGATCGGTTCCAATGAAGACAAACCGGCTATTGATGCCAGTATCGTGTTGACCCGGGGAGCGATCGGGCGATTGGATGCCTACTGGCCTGAAGCGCTCATGAGTGAAAACATCGTACGCTGGCTACGCAGGAGCCTGGTCGAGGGTGAGATCGTTAACGGCCGGGCCCAGATGCATGGTGACTTGGACGACTGGCCCTTCGCACAGGGTGAAGGCCGTTTAGAAGCCGTGGTCGAAGTGCGCAATGTACTGCTGGATTACAAGGAGGGCTGGCCTCAAGCCAAGCGCATTGATGCAGTGATCCGTTTCGTGAATAATTCAATGGAAATTGAAGGCCGTATCGGAGAAATTGGGGGTGTTCCCGTGCACTCAGCGCGGGCAAACATTCCCAATATGAAACTGCCGGTGTTGGCCGTAAACTATTCCGCTGACAGCGAATTATCCGGATTGTTGCACTTCATCAAACAATCACCGATTCAGCAGCACATCAATACCGATTTGTCACGCTTCGAATTCAGTGGTCCGGCCAGCATACATGGCGATTTGATTTTCCCCCTGGGCCGTGCCACAGGGGAAATGAGCGTCAATGGCCGGGTTCATATTCAGCACAATCGTTTCTCGGATCCGGCGAGTGAAATTACCTTCGAGAACATCAATGGTGAACTGCAGTACAACCACCGGGGATTCAAGGGTCTGGGCTTGAAGGCCTCTTTCAAGGGCCAGCCAGCCAGCATCGATGTGATGGCCGATGCCGATCACGAAGAGAAATTCAGGGTTGACGTAAAAGGGCATTTTAGCGCCAGTGATGCAATCCCCGGCTTTTTGCTGGAGCGCTATTCAGCATTGGCGCAGATCGAGGGAAGCAGTGACTGGGAAGCCTCAATTGTGATTGGTCCCTCGGATGGTGGTGATGAATCAGAGATCGTTTTAATGCTGCGATCTGACCTCGTGGGTATCGATCTGAATCTTCCTGCGCCGTTGAACAAACCGGCCGGTGACCGTTGGCCCCTATTGCTTCGATATCCGCTGAGCGGGGAAACCAGGTTGCTGGATATTGAAATTGGCGACCGGGCGACAGTGCGTTTCAAGTTGTCAGGTGGGTCTGAAATTCCCCAAAGCGCGGTGATTCGGCTCGGCCAGGGACGTCCGGTACTGCCAC
>JADFKH010000095.1 GCA_022565025.1 Pseudomonadota bacterium | reverse complement strand
GGACGGCGAGATCCGCAGGCGCGAGCGTACTTCCACGCCTTGGTGTTCCAGTTCCTCGATTTCGTGGCGCAAGGCTTGCAACGAGAGCACCACACCATTGCCAATCAGGCACTCTACGCCATCTTGCAGTATGCCGGCCGGGATCAGATGGAGGACCGTTTTTTTGCCATTGATGACCAGCGTGTGGCCGGCATTGTGCCCGCCCTGGAAACGAACGACGGCATCCGCGTCACGGCTCAGAAGATCGACGATTTTGCCCTTACCCTCGTCTCCCCACTGGGTGCCGAGAACGACGATGCTGGTATTCATTAGAGTGTTTCCCTGGGGTCTGACTCAGCGCAGGAACTGCAGCAACAGCGCACCACCGAGCAGGCTCACGATGCCGCCGATGCGGATGAATTTCGGGTTAGACCGTGACAAATCCTGCATGGCTTTCTGCCAGACTTTCGGCGCCAGCACGGGTAACAGACCCTCAATGATCAACAACAGGGCAAAAGCCGTGAGCAGGTCCTGGGCCATATTTTTGGCGAGCGTGTTTTTTGAACGCCGTTATTATTCCCGGTTTTTAATCCCTGGGTTCGGCAGAATCGAAGTAGTCGAAAAAGCTCGATGACGCATCCAGTATCATGACATCCTGACTCGCGCTGAAAGCATTTTCATAAGCCTGCAGGCTGCGATAAAAAGCATAGAACTCTTCATCCCGGCTGTATGCGCTTGCGTATATCTCTGTTGATTTTGCATCGCCGTCGCCTCTGAGAGTCTGGCCGTCACGCTGGGCTTCAGCAAGCAGAATTTGCACCTGGCGGTCGGCATCAGCGCGAATACGTTCGGCTTCTTCACGGCCCTCGAAGCGATACAGGTTGGCTTCTTTTTGCCGGTCGGCAGCCATGCGGCGGAAGACCGATTCGCGCACGTCATCCGGTAACTCAATGGCCTTGATCCGAACATCGACCACCTCGATACCAAATTCAGCGGTAGATTCGTTGGCGCGATCAGCAATTTCCAGCATGGTCGATACACGCTGCTCCGAAATCACTTCCGACAGCGTGCGACTGGCAATCTGGTTGCGAATCCGGTCCTTGACGATGCTGTCGAGGCGGCTCATTGCAACGCGCTCGTTGCCCTGCGTTGAGGTGTAATAACGCGCAATATCCACGATCCGCCACTTGACGAAGGAGTCTACCGCGACAAATTTCTGTTCCACGGTAATCATCTGTTCGGGCGGTGTGTCCAGGGTCAGGATGCGCCGTTCGAACTTGCGTACATTATTGATGAAGGGCACTTTGCCATGCAGGCCGGGCTGGTAATCGGAACGCACAATTTTCCCCAGCCGGAACTTGATGGCGTATTCGGTTTCGGTGACGATGAACACGCTGGATAAACCCAGCACGGCCGCCGCCGCGATCAAAATGAGTAAAACGATGCGGTTCATTGCCGGCCCTCCCTGCGTGAGTTGCGTGAAGTCTTTCCTGACGTAGATCCAATATCCGGTGTCACCAGCGGAGGCATATTGTTGCGTCCTGTGGTACCGCCGCCAGCTCCGAGCCGGTCGAGCGGCAGGTAGAGGATGTTGCCGGAGGAATCGGCACCCATCAGCACTTTGTTGGTACGGCTAAAAACGCTTTCCATGGTTTGCAGGTAAAGCCGTTTGCGGGTAATTTTCGGCGCCTTGTGGTACTCATCGAGCAACAGCGTAAACCGGTTGGCATCACCTTGCGCCAGCGCCACCGTGGCAGCCTTGTAGCCTTCAGCTTCCTGCATAATGCGGGCCGCCCGGCCACGGGCCTCGGGAACCACACTGTTGACATGCACATATGCTTCTTCGATGTATCGCTCCGCGTCCTCACGCGCCCGGATCACATCGGAATAGGCCTCGCGGACCTGCGCCGGCACATTGACGTCAACCAGGTTGAACTCGGTTATCTGGACGCCGGCCCCGTAGCGGTCCAGGGTTTCCTGCAATACACGCTGGGTTTCGATGCGCACCGCTTCGCGCGTGCCGCCTTCCAGCACCGCATCCAGCGTGTTGGTGCCGACCGATTCACGCAGCGCACTTTCAGCGGCAAGCTGTACCGTGGCCTCAGGGGTCCTGACGTTGAACACAAAATCCTGGGCTGAAGAGACGCGATATTGGACCTTGTAGATGAACTCAACCAGGTTCTCGTCTTCCGTGAACATCTGGCCACGGTCTTCGAGTGAGCGGACGTTACTGACGTTGACCACGATTACTTGTTCGATAGGCCGTGGAAAGGTCAGGTTGATACCGGGAGACAGCAACCGGTTAAAGGCGCCTAATCTCAGAACAACACCCTGTTCTGATTCATCGATGATGTGCACGGCATCCCATCCGACCCACAGCGCGAGTGCGATCAGCGCGATACTGAACATGCCTCCACTGCCAGGGGAATCATTTTTGCGGTCGCCTCCACCGCCGAAGATGGAACGAAGGCGGTTGGTCACGGTCCGGAACACTTCCTCCAGGTCGGGGGGTTGTTGGTTCCCCGAACTCCAGGGGTCTTTGTCACCCTTTCCGGGTTCTTTCCAGGGCATATGATTCTCCTGTCCGTGTATCTGCCTCGCGGTGTACTAGCTTGGGTTGTGGCCTTCCAGTTTCAAGGAATCTCCCGGGTATTTTCGGGCCAATCGCTCCGCGGTTTCCATTGGCATGTCAATATGCAGCACCCAGCTCCCATTGTCCGCGATCCGCTCTTCGCTGACCACACCCAATTCAAACAACTGTGCGCGCAGTCTGGCGTCAGATCCCTGCAGTTCTATCCAGCGATTGATGCGGCCACTGGCCAGCATGTCGCTGATGGCTTCTTTAACCTGCGTTATGCCATCACCACTGAGTGCAGACACGCTCAGGCTGGAAGGCCTGCCACGGTCATCCCGGCGTAAAGTGACTTCCTGAC
Source organism: Pseudomonadota bacterium (assembly GCA_022565025.1). Lineage (GTDB taxonomy): Bacteria > Pseudomonadota > Gammaproteobacteria > Xanthomonadales > SZUA-36 > JAJRRA01. The sequence continues at coordinate 7,206 of JADFKH010000095.1, read as the reverse complement.
CGCTGCGATCAATCTTGTTGAACACCCGGATCACCGGAATCTTATCGGCCCCGATTGACTCCAGCACTGTTTCCACATCATGCTGCCGCTCCGTGTGAAAGGGATCAGATGCGTCGATCACGTGCAGCAGCAGGTCGGCTTCACGCGCCTCGATCAGCGTGGCGCGAAAAGCTGCGATCAGCTCGTGCGGCAAGTTTCTGACGAAACCCACTGTATCGGCCAGCAATACTTCGCCGCAATGCATGTCCAACATACGCCGCACCGTGGGATCCAGTGTTTCGAACAGGCGGTCTTGTGTACCCACCGAGGACCCCGTCAGCGTGTTGAACAGGGTTGACTTGCCTACATTGGTGTAACCGACCAGCGTGACCAGCGGGGCCCGTGAACGCACGCGCTGCCGCCGGCTTTGCTCCCGTTGCCGGGAAACCTTCTCCAGGCGGGCATTCAACTGACGAATACGCGCGCCAATCAGACGACGGTCCGTTTCCAACTGGGTTTCACCCGGACCGCGCAGACCGATGCCGCCTTTTTGTCTTTCCAGGTGGGACCAGCCGCGCACCAAACGAGTGGAAAGGTGCCTCAACTGCGCCAGTTCCACCTGCAATTTACCTTCATAGGACTGGGCGCGCTGGGCGAAAATATCCAGGATCAGGGTGGCGCGATCCAGCACGCGGCACTGGCAGATTTTTTCGATATTTCTTTCCTGGATTGCGCTCAAGGACTGGCTGACCAGGATCAGGTTGGCGCCGGTTTCTTCGATCAGCGCCTCCAGTTCCTCGATTTTTCCACTGCCCACAAAGGTTCGTGGGTCCTTACTTTTCCGGGGGGCCGTGATAATACCCTCAATTTCAGCGCCGGCGGACAGCACCAGCTCCCGGAATTCGTCCAGTACGTCCGCACCGGTAGAACTGAATACAGGATGCAGAATAACAGCGCGGTCGCCGCGCTCTGCCCTTTCAATCAAGGAGTTGTTCCCTAGTCATGATCCTCTATGTCTTGATCCTCGTCAAACACACGAACATTACGGGCCGGGACAACAGTGGAAATAGCATGTTTGTAGATCATCTGGCTGACCGAGTTCTTCAGCAAAACGACGAACTGGTCGAACGATTCGATCTGGCCCTGAAGCTTGATGCCATTGACGAGATAAATGGATACTGGTACACGTTCCCTGCGCAGCGCATTGAGGAATGGTTCTTGTAAAGACTGACCTTTTGCCATGTCGGTTCTCCTGTTTTTTTTCTGCTACCGCGCTGTTAGCTCCTTGGGCACGGTTACCCTTTATGTTGGTGCAACAGAATCAGTTTTCAAGGAAATGAGACACCACCTCAAGCACAGATTCGCGGGCTGATTTTACGTCCAGATCATACCACAGGGCCGCACTTTCCTGCCGCAGCCAGGTGAGCTGGCGCTTCGCCAGCTGACGCGTTGCGGCCAGGGTTTTCTGGCACATTTCCTCAAATGTCGATTCGCCCTCCAGGTAGCTCCATGCCTGGCGGTAACCCACACAGCGCATGGAAGGCAGGGATGGGTCCAGGTCGCCGCGCGCTCTCAGGGCTTTCATTTCATCCATGAACCCTGCTTCCAGCATTTGATAATAACGCCGCTCGATCCTGGTGTGCAGTTCCTGCCGGGATTGCGGACACACCACGATTTTCAGTACCCGGTATCCCCAATCCCGTCCAGGCCCCTCCTCAGGCTTCTGCTCCCGCTGTTGCCGATGCAGATCACTCATTTTCCGGCCGCTCAGCTCGATCACTTCCAACGCCCGCTGGATGCGCTGAGGGTCATTGGGATGGATGCGTGCCGCCGTCTCCGGGTCTTTTGCCGCCAACTGCGAATGCAGGACCCGCCAACCCACCTCGGTTGCCTGTTTTTCGATCCGGGCGCGTACTTCGTGATTGGCCGCAGGCAGGTCCGTCAGGCCGTCTGCAAGGGCCTTGAAATACAACATGGTGCCACCTGCCAGCAGCGGCACTCGGCCCTGCCCGGTGATTGCGGTCATTTCCACCAGGGCATCTTCCCTGAACTGCGCCGCAGAGTAGTTTTGCGTAGGTTGTCGAATATCGATCAGCGCATGCGGCGCACGCCGGAGTATTGCCTCATCCGGCTTGGCGGTGCCGATGTCCATACCCCGGTAAACCAGCGCGGAATCGACGCTGATGATATCCAGCGGAAACTGCTCTGCCAGGGCCACGGCAAGGCCAGTTTTTCCTGCTGCTGTAGGGCCCATCAAAAAAATAGCCGGCGGCCTGGTGCACGGGGCCGACTGATGTAATTTGCGGGCCGAGTCACCCATTATCGACCGCGGAGAAATAATCGATCCAGCATCGGCATATCGAGCTGCACCCAGGTGGGTCTGCCGTGATTGCAATGTCCTGAGCGCTCGGTGCGTTCCATGGCCCGCAACAGAGCATTCATCTCAGGCAGGGTCAACTGGCGGTTGGCGCGGACGGAGCCGTGACAGGCCATGGTGGACAGGATTTCATTGGATTCCTCCTCTACCCGCTGGCTCTCACCCAGGCTGGCAATATCAGACAGAACATCCTGCAGCAGCCTTGCCGCATCGGAGTGGGCCAGCAGTGAGGGCACTTCGCGCAACAGGACCGTTTCCGGTCCGCTACGGTCTAATACCAGTCCGAGATTTTTCAGTGCGTCCTTTTGTGCTTCAGCCAGGTCGGCTTCCGTCTCGCTGAGTTTAATACTGACCGGCACCAGCAACCTCTGGCTCTTGATGCCCTCTTCGCCATAGCGTGATTTCAGTTGCTCATAGGTAATCCGTTCATGAGCCGCGTGCATGTCCGTCATCACCAACCCTTCGGTGTTCTGGGACAAGATGTACACACCATGCAATTGTGCCAGGGCAAAACCCAAGGGTGGGACCTCACCTTGCGGTCCCTGACCGGGGTCGACTGTCGCGTTGTCGGAACCCCCTAGCCTGGAACTGCTTACTGAACTCGGTCCCAGCAACCTTGAGTAAGCACTCAGCTGGTCACGGACCGGCATGGCCATTCCAACCTGTGTGGGCGGGTAAACATCAACTGCCACCGGACCAGGGTCAAGCAAACCTGCCCCAGGTCGCGGGGCGCCTGAACCGGCATCGGCCAGAGCATGGTGCAGCGCTGAGAAAAGAAAGTCATGCACGCTGCGTGCATCACGAAAACGCACTTCGAGTTTTTGTGGATGGACATTGACGTCAACACCCTCCGGCGGCAGCTCCATGAACAGCACGAACGCCGGATGGCGGCCGTGAAAAATCACATCCTGGAACGCTTTTCTCACGGCATGAGAGATCACGCGGTCGCGTACAGCCCGGCCATTGACAAAGAAAAACTGGCGGTCGGCCCGGGCGCGGTTATAGCGTGGTTCGGCCACCCAGCCGTGCACACCAATCTCTCCTCGTTGTTGGTTAATTCGTATCGAGTGCTCCAGGAATTCCCGGCCCATAACCCGATCGATCCGTCGGTCCTGTTCCGCCTCGGATATTGCCGGGGTCAGGACGCTGGTGCTCTTGCCGTTGTGCTCGAGTTCAAAGCCGACGTCAAATCGCGCCAGTGCGAAGCGCCTCATAAGGAGGTCGACATGGTTGAATTCGGTTCGGTCGCCGCGCAGGAACTTGCGCCGGGCCGGTACATTGTAAAACAGGTCTTGCACATCCACCCTCGTACCGGAATGGATTGCGGAGGGTTCTGGGTCAGAGATTTCTCCCCTGCGAACTTTAATGCTCCAGCCATGGGTCGCTTCGGCATGCTTCGAGGCCAGGTCCAAGCGCGAGACAGAAGCCATACTCGGCAGGGCCTCTCCCCTGAAACCCATGGTCACCACCCGTTGCAGGTCTTCAAGTGAAGCAATCTTGCTGGTCGCGTGCCGATGGAGGCTCAGCGCCAGTTCATCACGGCGCATGCCCGCGCCATCATCCACTACGCGTATTGCCCTTTTGCCTCCCTGCTCCAGTATGACTTTCACCCGATGCGCACCTGCGTCCAGGCTGTTCTCTACCAGTTCCTTGACCACCGAAGACGGCCGTTCGACCACCTCGCCGGCAGAAATCTGATTAATCAGGTGGTCTGGGAGTGCTTTGATGGTCATTTATGGTTTTTCTATTTTATCTCTGAAATTTATCCGCTGAGGACGCAGCAGACGCGGAAAAGAGCGGTTTTTCCGCAAAAGATGCTAAAGGCGCTAAAAAGAGCGTTATGTGTTGGTTCATTGCAAGCTGGAGTTCTGTGCCAGGTGATTGATCGATATGGGGCAATATTATTATGCGCCTAAAAACCAGAAGTACAAGCGGGCAAAGAAGGCGGCTCTGAAAAATAAAATGCTCTTTTTAGCGCCTTTAGCGTCTTTAGCGGATTAATTGTTTTTGCATACTACGTGGTGGGTATGAGGAGTTGGGCGCCGATGCGGATGTTGTCGGACTTGAGGTTGTTGGCCAGACGCAGCCGGTAAAGGCTGACACGGTAACGACTGGCGATTTCACCCAGTGTGTCGCCGCGCACGACACGGTAGTGTAGCGGCTTGCGGTTGGCGGCGATCCAGGTGCCTTGTGGCGGGCTGAGGTAAAAATAGTCCTGGATGCCATCGGTAATGGCCCTGGCCATCTTTTTCTGCCAGGTGGGGTCTTGCAGTCGTTGTTCCTCGCCAGGATTGCTGATGAACCCTGTTTCCACCAGAATGGAAGGTACATCCGGTGACTTTAGCACCATGAAATTCGCGTGTTCCACATGGCTTTTGTGGGTATTGCTCACCTGCCTCATGGATGCAATCACGGTTCTGGCCACGCCGTTACTGGCTTCCATCGCGGCGCTCTGCGACAAGTCCAGCAACACCGAAGCCAGCATATCGTCCTTGTCGTTCAGGGTGACGCCACCCACCAGGTCCGAGTTGTTCTCGGTGGCGGCAATCCGGCGGGCGAATTCACTGCTGGCCCCGCGGCGGGACAGGATGAAAACCGAACTGCCGGAAACCTTCGAGTTCTTGAATGCATCCGCGTGTAGGGACACGAACAGGTCTGCCTGGTGTTTACGTGCTTGCTCAAAGCGGTCCCGCAAAGGGATGTAATAATCACCACTGCGAATCAGCACAGCCATCATGCCGGGCCTGGCATCTATGGATTTCTTGAGTTCTTTTGCAATCGCAAGCACAACATCTTTTTCACGCGTCCGCTTCCTGCCGATGGCGCCAGGGTCTTCACCCCCATGGCCCGCGTCAATGGCAACCACGATATCCCGGTTTGGCCTTTGGCGATCGGAGAGTTGCTTGACGGCAGCCTTGCTGTCTTTTTCGGGATACAGGTCGATGACCAGGCGAAATCCGTAACTACCGGTAGGCTCGAGCATGAAACTCTTGACATTGCTGCCGCCAGAAAGGTCGAGCACGACTCTCAGCGTATTTTTGTCAGGAAATCCGTGGCGGACAGTCTCGATCACCCCGGAGTGATCATGATCAAACTCAAGATCATTATGGAGCCTGGCCTGGAGTTTGGAGGAATTCAGATCGATCACCACCCGGTGTGGATGATCGAGGGTGAACAATTTGTAATCAGCACGGGTACTCAAGTCGAGTACAGCGCGTGTTTTCTCGGGGTCAGTCCAGACGCGGAAGCCATTGATCTCCGCGGCGCTTGCCGTGATAGAGAACAATGCCAGAATCAATGCAATGCCAGGACGCAGTGCCATTGTACCCATCAACCTCCCATGTCGATGTGATTATGATGAATTGAAAATTGTAAAATTGCAACAGTTTTCTATAAAAAACCGCTAGATAGAGGATCAATCTAGAAACTAGGTTTCAAAAATCCTGCGAAACTTCCCGATTGAGTTCGAAACCCGCAATTGATTTCGCGAAACTGCTGATAAAACGTGTTTCAGTGTCTTCCCCGAATTCAAGTTCCAGGTCCGGGGCTGGCAGGTGATCCACACCCTTACGCGGCCACTCGACCATGAGCACACTTTTTTCGTCAAAGAGATCCCGCAGGGCCAGGTAATCCAGTTCTTCCGGGTCTTCGATGCGGTATAGATCCAGGTGGAGAATGATCTTGCCGGAAACGGGATAGGACTCCAACAACCCATAACTTGGACTCTTTACATAACCTTTGAAACCCAGGGCATGAATGAAGGCCCGGGCAAAAGTTGTCTTGCCGGCACCGAGGTCACCTTGCAGAAATAATACCGGTATCTTAATTTTATCAACCACATCAATCGGTTTAGTTTTTTTAAGCCAAAGCTTCCCCGGTTTCACTCCCTTTCCAATCCTTCCATCCTGAAAAACGTTATAAATAATGTTTTCCATAATCCCCATTTTCCAAAGGTGGAAATCTATTTTATTAAATTGTGAGGGAGCACTGACAGCAATCAAACTATCAATCTGGCCAGATTTAGAAGCTGTTATTAAGCTTACGGCAGCGCCTAATGAAAATCCGATAATTCCTATTTTTTGATAATGTTCAAACGCATATTGAAGTATTGCATCTAAATCCTGACACTCTTTGGCCGTCCAATCAAAAAATCCTTCACTGTTTCCATGTCCTCGAAAATCCATCACAATCACATCAAAATCCTTTACTAATGATCGGGCCATTTGTTCAAAGAGAATGGCTTTTTTGCTATTAAAAAAGCCATGAGCGAGAATCAATACCCGCTCATGGTTTTGAGAATAACAGTCATAGGCAATCTTAATGCCATCTGCCGTAATAACACTTCCCGTAATGATTGTCATATCTGCAGTAATCATATTCCCCAAATCTGTAATAAACAGTCTTATTGCTATTGAAGCTCCACGGCTAAAGCCATGGCCACCCAACCCATCAATGAACCGCTGACAGAGCACTAGGTTCTGTCGGAAAAGTCCCGATCATCCTCGGGTGAACATACGGAATCTTAGGATCATGGGCGGGAAACGCCGTTTCTTATCCCGACCAGAACGTGGAAACCGAGTTTTCCGACAGAGCCTAGTTCATCTTGACACCCAACGTCTTCACCATAAACGCGGTAAGGTCCGCGGCTTCTTCGATACGCATGGACGTCGGCTTGCCCGCCCCGTGGCCGGCTTTGGTTTGTATGCGGATCAGCGTCGGCGCGCTGCCGGCTTGAGCCGCTTGCAAGGTCGCGGCGCATTTGAAACTCTGCGCCGGGAACACCCGGTCGACCTGATCGGCTGTGGTCATCAGCGTCGGCGGATAGTGCGTGCCCTTCTTAATGTTGTGCA